>JBDHVQ010000071.1:0-9338 GCA_039809845.1 Clostridiaceae bacterium
TTTTTATGTTCAGTCACAATATCAATTATAACATGGAGAAACATTACATGAGTCTTCGGACTCCATGTCTTAAGAATCATAAAATAACCATTATTAAATCACACAACTAAAAATAACTCACATCATTGTGGCATTCGTCTGAATTTCAGAAAACTATGAAGTAAAAAAAGATTCATAAACTAATCTACAGTAATGTAAGGCTGCATCTTGATAAACGTCTTGTCACCTATCCGGTCCACGTTCTTTATCTCCTCTATAGTTGCAAAAGGAGCTATTGTTTCCCTGTAGGTTATTATTTTTTCAGCAGTTTTGGGACCCACTCCAGGAATTTTTTCAAGTTCCGAAGAATCTGCAGTATTTATATTTATCTTATTGTCCCCCGTGTCCTTATTCCCCTGTTTTTCAGATGCTTTTGTTAAAGCATCGGTTTTATTGGACTGACCATTATTTTTTTCACCTGGAAATTCTTCTGCGTTCTTGTTTTTTGCATCACCTGGATTTATCCCTTGACCCTTCTCATTTTCCTGAGATGCTCTACTTTTGTCTTCTGCGCCAAGTGCCATAAGACAGTCATACTCTTCCCTGCTCATATTCCTGTAAGGGATTATGACAGACTGACCGTCATAAAGATAAGAAGCGCGGTTGATAAAATCAAGGGAAGAATCCTCTGTAAGTCCACCGGCCATTACGATGATATCATTCACACGGTCGCCTTCCTTCAGGTTATAAACTCCTGGATTTAAAACTTCTCCCTTTATTTCACAGACAATCCTTTTTTTAAGATTATCTCCTTTGTTGTCTTCACAATTTTTAGCATCTGTATTATTTTCTTTTTTTTCTCCACTCCCGACAACACCTTCGTTATCAGTATCATTGTGATTAACTGCAGACTTGTCACTGTCACTTTTTGTTCCTGAACCATTTTCTTTGTCATAGTTACTGCCCTTTTCATCCGGATTATTATCTTCTGCCGTACCGTTATTCTCGCCTGAAGTACTTTTCAAAGTGTCTGTATTCCCGGCCAAAGTCCCTGCCGATGTGACCACTCCTTCCTTGGGAAGACCATCTTTTCCAAGACTTCTGCATCCTGATAGTAATAATAGTGAAATGATAATTGAGGTTATAAAACTTCTTTTAAGAGACTTTCCAGGCCAAAAACCTGTCCCTGAATTCCATTCGTTATTAACAACCCTATACTTTGAATGGCTCACCGTAAATTCTTTACTGTTCATTTTTGAATCATTATCATTTTGTTCTGATGGATGTGATTGCCCTGATGGAGGTTTATTGTCAGAGGCAGAAGCAGGTTTTAAATCAGAAGTTATTTTATGTGTTGGTGTATTTGTAAATATCTCTTTATCCATATTGAAATCTTTTCCTTTCATTTCCTCTTAATTTAATCCGGTGGATTTATGTTTGTGGATATTCATTTTTTAAGTCTGATTGGTTTCATTGACTCTTCTTTCATAATTAATATGGTGGAAATGAAGATTTTTATACATGATTTCTTTAACGAGTGGTTACAGAATGGTAAATTTGTTATAATTGTAAAGATGAGGTGAGTTAATGAAAAAACTGATTTCTTTTTTTATGTTCCTGGTATTTTTTACAGGCATGGTATCTTCAGCCGTATCGGCTGCAGTTCCCGAACCTCCTGTGGTTTCGTCCCAGTCTGTAATGATGCTCAATGCCAGAACAGGTGAAAAGATATATTCCAAAAAAAGTGACACAAGAATAAAGACAGATACCCTTCTTCCCATACTTATTTCTCTTGCAGTCAAGGAAAGAAAGGGTCTTGATGAATTTGTACTGGTGAGTGAATCACCGGAAGAAACCCAGAACAGTTCTTCATCCAATACGATGAAGCTCTATTCCGGAGAAAAGATGAAGATAAGGGACTTAATTACCATTGTACTTTTGTCCGGGGATGATGATGCAGTAATCTCCCTTGCATCCGCTGTTTCCGGTTCTGAAGAGGAATTTGCAGCTATCCTTCAGGAAAAAGCATCCCAGCTTAAAATGACCGACACAAAGATTAAAGGTATTCTTAAAAGTTCTTCATCTGAAGATTGCACGACTGTTTCTGATATTGCACTTGCTATGATGGAACTCTCCCGGAACGAGGATTTACTTAAGATTGCCGGTGAAACGTCGGTCAATTTTACTCCGACAAATATTGCCCCTGAAGTCAGGACCCTCGACAATACAAACCTTCAGATTTATACCCAGACCCAAGAATACTACGAAAAGGCAGTTGCCGGAATTGTAAGTCCTGAAGAAACAGGCGGATCCTACGTATCTGTGGCTGCGGACAAGGATCAGATGTTCATAGTTGCATTGTCTGATACGGAAAACCCAAGGGATGTATATAAGAATTCAAAAGTTCTCTTCGACTATGGTTTCAATAATTTTATTACAAAAAAACTTATTCCCGCAGGTACAAAGCTTCAGGAATGGCCCTTAAGGGACGGCACCATGCTCGACCTTGTAACTGCCCGGGACTTCTACTTCACCGTGGAAAGAGGCAATGCGGCTCTTCTGGACATGAGCCATTCAATAAACTTCAAACCGAGGGAAATATCAGGTGATGTGTTTACCAGGGGCGAAGAAATGGGTCTTGCTGAAGTAATTGTTGATTCCCATCCAGTAGGAGAAATACCGCTTCTATCTGCAAGGGATGTTGAATTGAAACCCCAGACTGAAGCTCAAAATACTGATGAATATGTCAGTGTGAGGACCTGGATCACAAGACTTCTTCTTACTGCTGCACTTGGTGCAATACTTATTATGATAATAAGGGTTTGGAACAAGATGAGGCGCTCAAAAGTCAAACAGGCAAGGCTTAAAAAGAGAAGAAGTGAATATATCGAGAGAAAAAAGACAGATGAAGAAGACCTGTAAAACCGATACAGATCTTCTTCATCTTTTCTATTTTTTAAATAATTTAAAATTGTACAATTCCGTAAGAGTTACATATTGTATTTCTGAGAGACCTAGGATATTTCCCCCATTATTCCGTGAATTCTATAATGGTATAATTTCTTCCCGGAATATCTTCCTTTATCCTGTAGTTTCTGTTTACTACATGGGTATGGACCTGTATATCGATGAATTTTTCTTCATCTGATGGGTTTAAGACAAGTGCCATTGCTCCTTTTTCTTCCCCGTATCTTAAGATACCGAATAAACCGTCCATAAAGAAGGGTCTGTAGGAACCACCTGTCAGAACTTCGTTTTCTTTTCTTAATCTGGTCATTTCCCTATACATCTGCATATATTCGATGTCCTCCCTGCCCCAGGGGAATCCTGCCCTGTTGTAGGGATCTCTTTGACCTTTCAGGCCTGCCTCATCCCCATAGTATATACAGGGAACTCCCGGTGAGAAGAAAAGTGCTGCACATGCCATTCTGACTTTCTCAGGTCCTCCGAGTTCTGTGGCTATTCTTCTGGTGTCGTGGGTTGAGAGTGAGTTCAGTGATGAATAGAAGGCTTCAGGAGGGTAGTTCTCATAAAGGGACATGTATACCCTGTAGATGTATTCTGCGCTTATTTCGCCCCTTAAATACCTTATAAGGGTATCCTTGAATGGATAGTTCATCACTCCGTGAAGTTCATTTCCATAGAGGTATTCCCTTCTCTTTGAATACGCTATTTTATTTGAAGCATCTTCCCACACTTCTCCGATCAGTACATATTCAGATTCATCTTCATTTTGAGTACTTCCACTCGACGGTGTCATTTCTTCCATGGATTTTCTGATATCCCTTATGAAATCATCGGGAAGTTCATCTGCGACATCGAGCCTCCAGCCCGATGCTCCGGCTTCAATCCATTTTTTTATGACTCCGTCCTTTCCTGTTATGAAGTTTCTGTATGAGGGATCTTCTTCATTGACATTGGGAAGATCAGTGACACCCCACCAGCAGTCGTATATAAACGGGTAGTTTTTGAACCTGTACCAGGAGTAATAAGGACTGTCCTTTGAATTTGCAGCACCGATACTGTCATAGTTTGACAGTGCATTGAAGTATATGGAATCGGCACCCGTATGATTAAACACACCGTCGAGCATGATTCTGATGCCGTTTTCCTTAAGTTCTTCACACAGTTCCCTGAATTCTTCTTCAGTTCCGAGCATCGGATCTGTCTTCATGTAGTCGCCGGTGTCGTATCTGTGGCAGCTTCTGGCTTCAAAAATAGGATTAAGGTAAATCCCTGTTATTCCAAGATCTTTAAGATATGGAATCTTTTTTCTTATTCCCTTGAAATTCCCGCCCATGAAATCCCAGTGGTCAATTCCCCCTGCACTGTTTCTTATATAATAGGGTTCATCGTACCATGAGCCGTATAGAAATGAACCTGGTTTTGGGTTGTCCACGCACCCGTCCTCATTACCGTTATAGAACCGGTCGGGGAATATCTGGTAGAATATGGCATTTTTATACCAGGCGGGTGATTTTTTAATAAAGCTGTGGCAGGTAATCTGAAAATGCCTTATTTCATAGACATTTCCATATTCTATGGCAAGTCCTCCCAGTGAATCCTGGCTGTTTCCGAAATACCTTACTCTGTCACCGTCAAGTACTTCAAACCAGTAAAACCAGAGCCCTGTCTTATCAAGTGTAAGAGTTCCCCTGTATTCATTCCCTTCCTTTGTAAGAATCAGGGACTTGATATCTTCATTCCCTTCACTTTCCCTGAAGTATTTCATAATAACCCGGGAAGAAGGTGAGCCTTCTTTCTGGTCATAAGGCGAGCCTTCTTCCCGGTCATAAGGCGAGCCTTCTTCCCTGGGAGAAGACGGGTCTTCTGCCTTTACGCAGAATGATATCTTTGTCCCTTCCGTCACGGCTCCGAAGGGATCTTTGCATGAAGGGTCGTGGGAATTGTAATAAAAATCGGAAATCATAAGTATTTATCTCTCCATGGTCCTTATTCCCCAGATTCCTGAAGCATAGTTTTTAACAGTGTTGTCACTGGAAAAAGCCCCTGAGGATGAAATATTTTCTATAGCTATTTTATTCCAGATGAATCTGTCTTTATAAAGTGTATTAATTTTCCCCTGTGCTTCACAGTAGGAATCAAAATCCTTAAGGACAAAGTATTCATCGTTGAGATCTGAAAGGGATTTAATGATATCAGAAGCTTCACTTTCTATTCCTGGTATGAAACCCTCTGCAAGTGAATCGAGTACTCTTTTTACCCTTGGATTTGTCCTGATAACGTCTTTTGAGTAATAACCCCCGTTCCTGTAGTAATCGAGGACTTCCTTTTCATTCATTCCAAAGATCACAATGTTGGGGTCACCGACTTCCCTTAAAATCTCCACATTGGCACCGTCAAGAGTTGCAAGGGTAACGGCTCCGTTCATCATGAACTTCATGTTTGAAGTTCCCGAAGCTTCCTTGGTGGTCGTTGATATCTGTTCAGATACTTCGGCTGAAGGGATTATCTTTTCAGCCAGGGTAACTCCGTAGTTTTCAAGGAACACGACTTTAAGTTTATCATTTACCCTTGGATCATTGTTGATTTTAAGTGCAAGGGCATTGATGAACTTTATTATTTCCTTGGCATAGTAATATGCAGGGGCAGCCTTTGCACCGAAGATGAATGTCCTCGGCAGGATATCCGCTCCTCCGTTTTCATGTATTTCATGGTAAAGATGAAGTATATGGAGGGCATTCAGAAGCTGCCTTTTGTATGCATGGAGCCTTTTGACCTGTACATCGAATATGGAATGAGGATCTACAGTCATTCCATTTGCGCTGTAAATATATTCGGCGAGCTTTTCCTTATTGTGGTGTTTTATCCTCTCCACCTTTTCCTGGATATCCCGGTCCCTCTTGTATTCTTTGAAGAGTTTAAGATCTCCCGGGTTTCTTCTCCATGAGGTTCCTATTGTTTCATCAAGAAGTCCTGAAAGTTCAGGGTTTGCATACATGAGCCACCTTCTGTGGGCTATGCCGTTTGTTTTATTGTTGAATTTATAAGGATAGATCTGATAAAAATCCTTAAGTTCCTGTTTCATGAGTATATCGGTGTGGAGTGCTGCAACACCGTTTATGGAATGGGATGCAAGAATGCACATGTGTGCCATTCTTATCTGTCCCCCGGAAATTATGGATACAGCTTCAATGAGATTTTCATCATCAACTGTCTTTGCAAGTTCCTTCCTCTTCCATTTGTCGAGGGCTTCTATTATGAGATAAATCCTCGGTATTGTGTTTTTAACCATGTCCACGGGCCATTTTTCGAGGGCTTCGGATAAAATGGTGTGGTTTGTATAGCTCATGGTCTTTTCAGTTATTTCAAGAGCCTTTTCCCAGTCGAGTTTCTCCTCATCCATCAGTATCCTCATGAATTCAGGTATACATAGAGCCGGATGAGTATCGTTGATATGGACTGCAACGTATTCATGGATATCTTCTATGGGAAGATTCAAGGCCCTGTAGTTCCTCACTATATCCTGAATTCCTGCAGAGACGAAGAAATACTCCTGGCGAAGTCTTAAAAGTCTCCCTTCAAAATTTGAATCATCGGGATAAAGGGCTTCAGAAATTGCCTCTATTCTTCTCTTTTTTTCAAGACTCTTGTTAAAGTCAGTGGTACCGGGGAAAAGGCCAGTGCTGGAATAAGGTTCTTCGGCAGACCATAGCCTCAGTGTATTGGTGGTCTTGTTTTCATATCCTGTTACACCTGTGTCATAAGGAACTGCAAGGACTTCCTCGTAATCAGTATGGTGGCATAAAAGACTTCCATCTGCCTGGGGTTCCATCCATGCATCCCCGTAGAATTTTACAGTCACAGGTTCGTCTGCCCGCCTGTACTCCCATACATTACCGTCACGGAGCCAGTTCTCGGGAAGTTCAACCTGATATCCGTCGACAAACTTCTGTCTGAAAAGTCCGTATTTATACCTTATACCCATACCGTTTCCGGGAATGCCTGATGACGCCATGGAATCCATAAAACAAGCCGCAAGACGGCCAAGACCACCATTACCAAGACCCGGATCCACTTCAAAGGATTCAATCCTGTCAAGGTCGTACCCCATTTCCTTGAGTCCTTCCTTTACCGTATCACGTATTCCGAGATTAAGTAAATTGGAACCTAAAAGTCTTCCCAGCAGAAATTCTATGGAGAAGTAATAAACCTGTTTTTCCTTGTATTCCCTGTATTTTTTTCTGGTCTTTGCCCAATTTTCACCCTGGTACTCCTTTACGAGGGATCCTAGTGCATTGAAAAGTTCGTAATCACTTGCACTTTCAACCTCAGTGGGAAATTTTCTCATGAGAGTTCTTTTAAAATCACTTATAAACTGCTCTTTTGTAAGATTCATCTTATACCCCGTCTGTAATCTTTTCGTAAATGTCTTCATATTCAGCTGCAGATTTTTTCCAGCCGAAGTCTTTTTTCATTCCGTTTTCCATTACCTTCTTCCAGCTCTTTCTTTCATGGTAGCATTCAAGAGCCCTGTCGACGGCTCCCAGTAAATCCATGTGGTTATAGAAAGAGAAGGTAAACCCTGTTCCTTCACCGGTAAATTTATTCCACGGGATAACAGTATCCTTAAGGCCTCCCGTCTCACGCACTATAGGAACGGTACCGTACCTCATGCCAATCATCTGTGTAAGTCCGCATGGTTCAAATAAAGACGGCACAAGTATCATGTCAGCACCTGCATATAGCCTCTGTGCAAGGTCTGCATCAAAGAGATTCCAGAATTTAACCTGCTCGGGATACTTCCATTCAAAATACTTAAAACTGTCCTCGTATTCCTTATCCCCTGTTCCTACTATCAAGAGCTTAACTTTTTTATCGAGGAGTGCTTCAAGTCCGTATGTCAGAATATCGAGTCCTTTCTGTGAAGTAAGACGAGATATCAATGCCAGGACAGGTTCCCCGCCATCGGTCATGCCTGCTTCCCTGATTAAAAGAGCTCTGTCCTTCTTCTTTCCTTTAAGATCAGATGCAGAATAATCAAATGGGATAATCTCATCAGTTTCCGGATTGAAATGCTCAGTATCAATTCCATTGACGATTCCCTTTAATTTATAGGAAATTCTCCTCATCAGACCGTCGAGTTTTTCACCGTAGTCCGGTGTCTTGATTTCTTCAGCATAGGTCGGAGACACTGTAGTCACAAAATCAGAATAATTGATTCCGCCCTTCATGAAATTGACAGCACCAAAATACTCAACACCTTCATCAGTCATAACTGAATCCCCGATTCCAAGTAGATCCCCCAATACTTCAAAGGGAAATATTCCCTGGAACTTAAGGTTATGGATGGTAAGAACTGTCCTTATATCCTTTAAGACACCGATCCAGTGGTACTTCACTTTTAAAAGCAGCGGCACAATGGCAGTATGCCAGTCATTGACATGAATGACGTCAGGAATGAACCCTATTTTTTCAAGGGACTCAATTATGGCAGAAGAAAAGAATGAGAACCTTTCTCCGTCATCTATATATCCATATAGATTGTCCCTGTCAAAATAATACATATTATCCACAAAATAATAAGTCACATTGTCAATTTTAAGTTCATCAATACCGCAGTACTGCCTTCTGTATGAAACATCCACAGTAAAATCAGCAGTATGGGTCAGTTTTTCACGATAGTTCCCCTTGAGGGATTTATAAAGGGGCAGAATCACCCTTACATCGTGTCCTTCATCGGCAAGGGCTCTTGGAAGTGCATATGCAACGTCAGCAAGGCCTCCTGTCTTGAAGAAGGGATGGCATTCACCGGCACAGAAAAGTATTTTCATAAGAAATCTCCTTTTATCATCCTTATCCTGAATGTCATTACTTTATGTCATAAAAAAACAATAACACATTTAAATTAAGTTTTTATTTACCCCATGAATACTTGAGGTTAACGAACACTCTCACTTTATTTTATATTGTATCAATCACTTTTACAAAACTCCTATACCTTTACATAGAAAAAAACACCTTTTTACCAAAAATTCTGATAAAAAGATGTTTATATAAATTGCTGAATGCGTTACGTTTTCTTTAGGTATGGTATAAAAATAATCACATGATTCTCACATTTACCTGAATATTTTTAAATGAAAAATTTAAAATCTTTTATTACAAAAAATATTATTTAGTTATTAAAATTATACCATTTTATTGTCCATTCTGTGTTTGAATCATAAGGGTCTAGAGGAAAAGTTGCGAATCCATCATACCCCATAGGCCACGTGTTGACTGCCCATATTCAAATGCTTCCTGGTGGGTTTTAAACGTTTTACCACTCGGATACCACGTTTTGAGTTCCGAAGGTATTGTTTGTGTAGTAGTAGTTGTCGATTCAGTTGTAATTG
>JBDHVQ010000072.1:0-9287 GCA_039809845.1 Clostridiaceae bacterium
CACCAATCTTGTGAGGTAAATAGTAGGTATGTTTTTTTCTCTTGCAACTGCTGTCGTAATAATTCCTCCGTAATTTTCAAGTTCCTCTTTAATCTTATTGCTATATTTCATTTACTTATTCTTCCTTTATTTTAAGGTTGTATTTTTACACATATATTTCCCTGTTTATTACGTGTATAAGCAACAATTGGATTCAGGAATAACCCATATGAGGCAAAGACATGTAAAATTTACTTGTCTTTGTGCTTTATATCATTCATTGTAAAGCACAAAAGGAAGTGTATTTATGAATAAATCCAAAATCTACAAAATCATTAAAAATAACAATGGAATAATCACTGCTTCAGAAGCAGCTGAAAACAACATAGATTCCTGGTATCTTACAGATATGGTCCGAAATGGTGAACTTGAAAGAGTGGCAAGGGGGATATATTTTGATTCTTCTTACGATAACTATGATGAACTATATTTTTTCCAGCTTCAGAATAAAGTTTGCATTTATTCTTTTCAGACTGCACTTTATCTTCATGGTCTTACCGAAAGACTTCCCTTTATTTATGAGGTCACAGTATATCAGGGATATAATCCCTGGAGAATTAAAGATAAAGTTACCCCCATCAGGTTAAGAAAGTATGGTATGAAATTGGAATTACCGAAGTAATAACTGAGATTGGTAATAAAGTCAGTGCCTATGATATGGAAAGAACTATGTGTGATATTGTCAGAGACAGGAAAAACCAGGATACTGAAATATTTTCCAAGGCCCTGGAATTTTTATCTTAAAAAAGAAAATAAAGTTATCGGGAAATTAAGAAAGTATGCAGATATTTTTGGAATATCCAGACAGATAGAAGAAATTTTGGAGGTTATTATGTATGAATAAAGACAGTTTAACAGCCAGACTCAGAAAATAAAGCCAATGACCTTAACATTAATTACAACCTTGCATTAACACAATTTTTCTTCTATGAATTTTTAAGACTAATGTGTTAATCATTACCCTTCTTTAAAAACTTAATGCTTCGGGATATTAAAATATAGTTGGTTAGGTGTTGTATATGAAAATAATATAAGAGTGCGGTTAAAAGTAGGGGGGATAAATTATGGGAGAAAATATATTATTAGGTTTAGGGAAAAATCCAGAGACAAAGGGAGATCTTACAGCTTCAAGATTCAGATCAGTATGGAGTGAAGGAATAGAAATTCCCGGATTTCCAGTTGTTACTGAAGACCTTGAGACAGATATCCTAATTATCGGCGGAGGGCTTACAGGACTAAGCTGTGCCTATGAACTGGCAGAGAGGGGTATGGATTTTATCCTCATCGAAAAAGACAGAATCCTCAGTAAGACTTCCGGTTTTTCAACGGGTAAAATAACAGCCCAGCATGGTGCAGTCTACAGCGATATATTTCATATGGCAGGAAGGGACGCAGCTCTCGCCCTTTATAACTCACAGATGGAAGCGATGGAAATATTCAAAGATTATTCTGAAAAACTCAGTGTTTTTGATTACTACCACGAAGGAAATGCCGTAATGTTTGCAAGGACCCAGGATGAAGGAAACATCATATCAGATGAGGAATATGCCCTCGATAAACTCGGTATTGAATGGGATAAAGCGGAGATACCATTTCAGAAAGGGGCAAGGGGTATTGCACTTAAAAATCAGCTAGGTACCAACCCCGTGGCTTACGGAGCAGCCATTGCAGGGTATCTCAAGGACAAAGGACTGAAAGTATTTGAAGGTTCCATGGCCCATGAAGAAATTGAAATCAAGGAAGGTGTCCATGAAGTTACAGTAAATGGTAAATATAAAATAAAGTGCAGGAAAATAATAATTGCGACCCTATTCCCTGCAATAGACGGAAACGGCAATTATTTTATGAGAATGTATCCCATGAGATCCCACTGCGCTGCATGGAAGACGGATGATTTTGATCCCTCAATGTACATAACGGCGAAAGACCCAGTAAGAAGTGTAAGATATTATAAAAATGGTAACGACAATTACCTGGTAGTCGCAGGAGAAACCTATCCGGTCGGAAGTGATGACAAAACCGATATTAAAATGAAAGCCATTATTGAATACGGAAAAAATAAATTCAGTGTCGGCGAACCTCAGTTCATTTGGTCTGCAGAAGACTTCTGCCCACCCGATTATCTTCCATTTATAGGTGTCATATCGGGAAAGAGAGACTATAGAAATGTATACGTGGCAACTGGTTTCAGAAAATGGGGACTGGGTTTTTCTGTATGGACAGGAAAGTATCTTTCTGATCTCATAGAAGGAAAAACTGAAGAAAACAGATTCTTTTCACCACAGAGAAAATTCATAAAGGCAGAGCCACAGGCACTTCTCAAGACTATTAAATCTGCATTCAAAAACAAGCACGAAGTCCATGTAAATCCTGATGATCTTCGGAATGATGAAGGCGGAATTGCGGTGGTAAAGGGTAAAAAAGTCGGTGTCTATAAGGATAAAAACGGAAACCTCAAGTATATGAGTCTAAAATGTACACACCTTGGATGTACCCTTACATGGAATGAACTCGAAGAGTCTTTTGACTGCCCCTGCCACGGTTCAAGATATACAAGGGACGGATTCATCATAGAAGGACCTGCAGTAACCGATATGGAAGAAGAAAAATATAAGGAATAACCTTAAAAGACTATTGGAGTATTATTTATGAAACTACACATGGGAAGACCTTTCTGGCCGGAAGTCACGGATCTGAAAACAAAATACCCTGCCCTTCCGGAAAATATTAAGACAGATGTACTGATAATAGGAGGAGGGATGTCAGGAATGCTCTCAGCATTTACCGCATCCCCACTGCGGGAAACTGTGCTGATAGATAAGGGCAGCCCCGGAAGAGGATCTACATCCTTAAACACAGGTCTTCTTCAATATATGAGCGACATGATATACAGTGAAATGATAAAAAGGCACGGAATCAAAACCGCAAGGCATTTCTACAGATTATCCGTTAAAGCCATTGAAAGGATTGCTGAGATCGCAGAAGTTTTACCAGAGGACGTGGGATTTGAAAGAAAGGACAGCTTTTTTCTCTCAGTAAAAGAATTCCAGAACCAGATTTTAAGGCGTGAACATAGAGAAGAAGAAAAAATAGGATTAAAGACAGAACTTTATTCGAAGAATGAGATAAAAGACTGCGGATTGAATGGAAAAAGTGGTCTTGAAACATTCAATGACATAGAAATAAACCCATATAAATTTGTACTCGCAATGGCTGAATATGCAGAGAAAAACAATAACCTTAGGATTTATGGTGATACAGAAGCCAGAAGCATTGATTTTAATAATAAAATAGTCCGCACCGACAGATTCACGGTATCATACAACAAACTAATAATTGCCACAGGCTATAATTTTATGAAGGAAGTTAAAAAATACCTCAGGCATGCAGAGCTCATTAAGACATTTGCTCTCATCACCTCACCTGTGGATACCCAGATCAACTGCGGCAACCATATGGTCTGGACGGCAGACGAAGAATATTTCTATTTCAGAAAATCCCCCGAGGGTCATATCATCATGGGCGGGGAAGACATGAAGGGAAGAGCATTAAATAAAAAAGAAACCTACTTTAAAACATTAAAACTGCAGGAAACATTTAAAAAAATCACAGGTATAGATACATCTGACAATAATAAAGTATGGAGATATTCTGCAGTCTTCGGTGAATCCGATGACGGTCTTCCCTATGCCGGTTTACATCCTGAATCAGAAGATGTTTTTGTACTACATGGTATAGGCGGTAACGGAACGGTGTGTTCAGCACTTTCTTCCCTTTTCATACCGGATTTTCTCAATGGGTCAGATTTAAATGAAATAAGCTACCTTTTCCCTGGAAGAAAATAGAATCCTCAATAAAGTCTTTAATCAATATACCTAATATTCTGATATCGATTTTTGAAATAACATTTTCCTGAATAATCTGGCAGTGAAAGAAAAACCCTCCGGCTGATTTTGTATATCCTGCCGGAGGGTTTTTCTTTCTGATTATTTTTTACACTGTTTTATCATTTTAAATCTTCACTTATGTATCAGATAATATCAAAAGTGAAATCAATTCACTTTTTTAAGACATACCTTACGGAAATCCATGACATCACTTATTACCTGTTTTATGTTTTCCGCCTGGAATACCACAACATCTCCGGGCATTGCCATTTTAAGCGCTGCAAGGGTTGCCTCACCTTCATGGAGGATTTCGGTTATTTTGTCTTCAGTCATGCCTCCCATAAGAAGTCCCTTTTTTACCAGCATAGGAGTTTCACCGGGTTTTCTGTTTCTGGGCGATGAATCGCACAGAACTATGTTGTCGTAGTATTTTGCAACTACTTCACCGAAATGTACAATATCTTCTTCCCTTCTGTTGCCGACTCCCGCTGCCATTCTTATAAGTCTTCCAGGTCCCAGATTTCTTATGAATTCTGCAGTGGATTCAATGGCTCCGATATTGTGTCCGTAGTCCACAACTGCAGTGAAATCTCCCATGTCTATGATGTTCATCCTGCCTGAGGACTGTTCTGTGTCGGGAATGAATGATATCAGGGATTTTCTTATTTCTTCAGGTGAGATACCAAGTCCCAGTGCAGCTCCAGCTGCCGCCATTACGTTTTCTGTGTTGAATCCGGCAGTTCCGCCGAATGTCACCGGTATTTCACCCACATGTGCTATGAATGTATTGCCTGAAGGCTCCTGGAGAAGAATATTGCCTTCAAATACCGTTATGTTCCTGTTTCCCTTTGCAATGTTTTCTTTAAGGTAGTGGTTTTCTGAATCTCCTGAGAAGAGAATAAGGTTTCCCTTTATTTTATCTGCCCTTGCCATCACAAGCTCATCGTCGGCATTTAAAACGGCATAGCCATTCCTTTTCACGGATTCAGGGACTGTTGATTTAACCCTTGCAAGATCTTCAAGGGTATCTATTCCCCCGTATCCCAGATGATCCGAGGACACATTTAAGAATACTCCCACATCACACAGGTTAAATCCAAGGCCTCGTCTTAAAATTCCGCCCCTTGCTACTTCAAGTACAGCCATATCACAGGATTTACTCCTTATGACTGCCTGGGCTCCGCCTGGACCGCTGTAGTCTCCCCTGAGTACCGGAACCCCATCTATTTCGACGGCATCAGTGGATGTCATTCCGACGGTATATCCGGCTTCCTTCATAATATGGGCGATTATTCTTGTCGTAGTGGTCTTTCCGTTGGTTCCTGTTACTGCACATATCGGCATTGAATGCTCGGAACCTTCCGGGAACAGCATGTCTATTACGGGTTCTGCTATGTTTCTGGGTTTTCCGTGGGAGGGATTAAGGTGCATCCTGAAACCGGGACCTGCATTGACTTCAACAACTCCCCCTTCTCCCCATTTCAGAGGATTTGCAAGGTCAGGAGCTATGATATCCATGCCCATTACATTGAGTCCTATTTCTGCGGCTGCCCTTTCTGCGAGGAATATATTCACCGGATGAACCATATCAGTTACATCCCATGCAGTTCCCCCGGAACTTAAATTAGCCGTGGATTTAAGCTGTACCTTCTTACCCTCAGGCACCACAGAGTCATACCCTAAATTCTGAAGCCTTAAAACTCTTTCAGTTTCAGAATCCTTCACGATTTTTGTAAGGTTTTTCTCATGGCCTTCCCCTCTTATGGGATCGGCATTTGTTTCATCTATCAGCATGTCTATGGTCTTTACAGCGTCTCCTGTTACTGACGCAGGTTCCCTCAACGATGCTGCCGTAAATTTTCCGTCTATTAAAAGTATTCTGAAATCAGAACCCACGAGGAATTTTTCTACTATTGCCTTCTTTGAAATGGAGAGGGCCTTTTCAAGTGCCGTTTTTAATTCTTCATCATTTTCTATATCCGTCGTGACTCCCCTTCCATGGTTTGCATCCACGGGTTTTACAACTACCGGATATCCTATTTTTGAAACCACCTGGAGTGCATCGGTTAAATTTATTACAGATCTTCCTTCAGGAACGGGAACTCCGCATTCCTTTAATATTTCCTTGGCTCTTTCCTTGTCCTTTGCAATTTCAACTGCAAGGGCAGAGGTGTCATCCATTAAAGTCGCTTCAATTCTCCTCTGATATTTTCCCTGGCCGAACTGTATATAACTGGCGTTATTGAGCCTTGTCCATGGTATCCCTCTTTTCTGAGCTTCATTTACAATCGCACCCGTGGAAGGACCGAGCCTTGTTGCTTCATCGGTTTTTTTAAGTTCTTTTATACATTCCCCGATGTCTGTTTTTTCACCTCTGAATAGTTTTCCCGTGATTTCAACTGCCATTTCACCGGCTTTAATTCCCACGGCTTCATTGAGATATCTGAATACAACGTTATATATTCCTTTGTCCTCAAGGGTAAAAGTCTTTCCGAAGGAAATGTTGTGGCCCATGAGACACTGAAGTTCGATTGCTATGTGTTCTGCCACATGTCCTGCCCAGGTTCCCCTTTCAATCCTTTCAATAAAACCTCCCGGAACTCCCGGTGAACAGGTGTGTTCATACAGTGAAGGCATCATTTCTTCAAGTATATTTTTAAATCCCGGAACTTCATCCGTGGGTTTATATTCCAGGTCTTCAAGATCGAGCTGCATGAATATTACAGGTTTCTGACTGTAATATCCCGGACCCCTTATAGCTCTGATTTCTATGATTTTCATCTTTTGTCTGTTCCTCTTGAAATTATGATATAGAGCCATTGTATACAATTACAGAAATGGTCTGATTATCATTTTACCAAACATTAGTTCCAAGTTACAAATTAATTTATTGTATACTGCTTTAAAGAAAGTTAATACCATGTACACAAATTAACGTTTTGTTTTCATCACCCAATTATAATTAATGAAGAGGAATTAATAATCCGAAGATTATGGACAAAGAGCAATAATTCTCCGGATTATTTCAGAATCATAATATTTAAATTTAATTTTTTCTAAAAACAGGATTGACATATGTCTTAATACCCATTACACCCATTCTGCAAAAGGGGAGGATTTTCACTGCTTTTTACTTATTAATCATCAGTTACCTGGGTTCTTCGGGTTCTTAAGATTCCTGAGGTTCTTCATTTTGAGGTCCCCTGTCACTGTAGTTGAATTCTGCAACTGCAGGGCCGAACTTTTTAAGGGCCTCAGGAGCATCTTCCCTTTCGAGGTGTAAAACAATAAATGCTCCATTTTGCGCATTTCTTACTTCCATCAGGATATTATTAAGCTCCTCTTCTGTATATACATCGGAAGTCATCATGAGACTATCTTCGGAAAATACCCTTGGAAGCTGTGAATATCTCCACTCTGGTATGTCGTTGTAATCGGCATTCATACCCATGATATATCTTTCAATTGTGTATCCGTCATTTTCAATGATGAAGATAATCGGCTTCAGTTTATTGTATTCAATCCTTGAAAGCTCCTGGGCAGTAACCTGGAATGAGCCGTCTCCTATGAAAAGAAGATGTCTTTTTGAAGGTGCTGCAAGGACCCCTCCGAATGTCATGGGAAGCATATATCCAATGGCTCCCCAGATATGGGATGCTGTGAATTTAACATCCGCCGGCATCCTCATGGACCCCAGTCCCTGCAGGGCCGTTCCGGTCTCTGCATAAACCCTGTCGCCTTCTTCTATGAATCCATCCATTATCTTCCAGAGGTTCTCCTGAGTGAGTTTTCTGTCTTCATCCAGCACAAATGTTTCTTCCTCTTTATCATTTTGAGGATCCATAAATTTTTCTGTATCCACAATATCCGATGGTGCTTTTTCTAGAAGTTCTCTCATTACATCCTTTGCGGACACACCTTCAAAAACTTCTTCCCCTGCAAATGTATGGTCCCTTGCTATAAGGACCATATATTTTTCAGGAAGATCATTTGTATAGGTTCCTGAATTCCATTCTATGAACCTCGGCGAAACAGTAAGAAGAAAATCAGCGCCTTCCACTGCCTCCTGTACACCCTCATCGGATTCATCGCCCTTATACATCCCTCTGAAAAGAGGATGGGTTTCATCGAGTATTGATTTTCCGGTTGTCATAGAAGCAAATGGAATTCCTGTTTTTTCAATGAATTCCAGTACATCTTCCTTGATACCGAGTCTGTCCACATCCATATCTATGAGGACAAATGGTTTTTCTGCATTTTTCAGTATTTCAATGGCAGCATCTGTGCAGCTTTCCAGTCTTTCAGAGTCACTTACATGAGCATAGGGTCTCAATGGCTCCATTTCAGCATCAATTTCAAGATAAGTAAGATTTGACGGGAGCTGGATATTAACTGGTTTTCTTGTAATAAGAGCCTGTCTTATGGCTCTGTCAATCTCTTCAGCTGCATTTTCCTGGGTAATAAGAACACTGACTGCTGTGTATTCTCTCCAGCACCTTATTATATTGCCATAATCACCGTCTGCAAGGCTGTGGTGTACTTTGTAGTTATGCCTTGAGGCATAAAGAGGTGGCGCACCGGAAATTACAATGACCGGAATATGCTCGGCATATGATGCTGCAACTCCGGGAAGCGCACCAAGATCACCCACCCCGAAGGTCACCGAAAGAGCAGAAATACCCTTTTCCCTCGAATAACCGTCGGCGGCATAGGCCGCATTCAGTTCATTGGAAGAACCCACAAATTTAATCTCCCTGTCATCTCTTATCTGCTCCAGAAACTGCAGGTTGAAATCTCCAGGCACTCCTATAATATGTTCAATCCCTATTTCCTTTAATCTTTTCAGAAGATAATCGCCGATTGTAATTTTCAAGAATATCCCTCCATGATTTTATTTTAAAGTAATCTTTAAAGTACTTTCTAAAGTAATCTTTAAGGCTGTTCAATTATAGAAATTATAAAATCAACGGGTGTACAGGAAGTAAACTGCGTATTAATTCTTATTCAAAGAAAAAACAAAAAATGAAAAAGACAAAACCCCTGTTATAAAGTTTTGCCCTGTCTTTATCACCATCCTGGTTATTTATCCGGATTAACAATATGGTTTACCCCACCACTTTAATTGTCCTGACTGTTTCCAGTTTCATTAATCCCATTTGTTTCATCTGTTTCAACAAAATCATTTTCTCCATCCAATGAACCCTTTAAAATTTCCGAGAGTAATTTTTCCGGGAGAAAGGGAACTGATGAAGAGATAAACTGTTTATCATTTAAAATATCGCCTTTATCTGATTTTACTTTTGAAAGTAGTCTTCCGTTGGATTCTTTCGAAAGAAAGGGTGCAAGGCTTAGAAAATCCAT
>JBDHVQ010000073.1:0-9189 GCA_039809845.1 Clostridiaceae bacterium
TGATAGTTGAAACCGGCGACTTCAGAAGGTTTGACAAAGCAGAAAAATTTGCAGGATATCTGGGTCTTGTTCCATGCAAAAATTCAAGTGGGAACAGCATAAAGCGCGGCAGCATAACAAAAGCGTGAAACAGTCACTTAAGAAAGCTTCTGACTGAGGCTTCCCAGGCACTCAGTAAGGGTGTAGCGGACCGTAAATCAAAGGCATTTACGGTAAGACAACATGGCAATACTCCTAAAGTTATAAGTTATGCAGGTAAGGGAAATGACAGATTAAAAAGAAAATTCCATTAATTAACATACAGGAATGTAAAGAGAAACATTGCAGTAACTGCAATTGCAAGTGAACTTTCATGTTTTGTATGGGGAATGATGACGGATAAAATATCTTAATTAATAAACAGACTTGGAAAAAACAGGGTTTAATACAGCGGTAAGGCCTCAGATCAGATAAGGTTTGTGGTAACCAATCCACGTATAACAGAGCGGCAACTACCGGGAACTGTAATCCTGAGGCATTATCAGTGTATCCAATTTTGGCACTTGACAAGTGTCACTTCACTTCATAACAGCATATTGAAATTAAAACTTTCTAACAATTAATATGATTATGGTATATACTTAAAATTATTGTACATTTAATTTAAGGAGATTTTTTATGAGAAATTATTTTTCTTACCTTGGTAAAATTGTTGGAGAATTTAAGATTCTATACTTAAAGAGTTTTCTGTTTATTTTGGTAATTACTGTAATCCAGGTTTTTATCCCTTTAAGTATGAGATGGATTATAACAAATATTTCCGAAAAAAAATCAATATCTTTCTTTATTATCTGTATATTAGGATATAGTTTATTTTTACTAATATCTAATATTTCCGATGTGGCCTGGTATAAATACCTGGACTACATTGGCGGACATGTCCTGGAATTTATCAGAACTGAACTATTTCTAAAAATCAAAAAATCAAATTATGAAAGTATACTTACAATAGGGAAAGAAAGAATAAAAAATATATTATATACGGATGTATTAAAAATATTTTCAATGGTAACTTTTTCAACAATACAAATTATCTCCAATATAACTCTGATTATGGTTTTATTTGTTATTTCTTTTTTTATTAACTATAAAATCTCTTTTATTCTTATTATTATGACAATAATTGGATTTTTAATCTCCATGTTTACCAGGGAATCCATAAAAAATGCCTCAAGAAAAGTAAATGAAAAAATGAAAATTGACAATGAATATACTAATGAATTTGTAGATTCCATTGAACTGATAAAAACAAATAATTTAATGCAATATTATCTGAATAAAGGAAAAACTGGTGTATGGGATTTTATTTCCACATCAATAAAAGCTGATAATAAGCTGGTATTTTTCAAAAATATAAACACTGATTATCACACCTTAGTTTCATTATTCATGGCTGCATTCTTATCCACCAATTCAACTTATAATAATTCCGGTGATATTGTATTTTACTTATTCATTACAAATTTAATTTTAAATTTAAGTTCAAAAATAGAAAACCTTATTTATAGTATTTCCAGAGAACTCCCATCTTTTGAGAACATTGACGACATTTTAAATCTTCCTTTAAATAACGGAACAGATCTCATAGAGTCTGTAAACACAGTCAGATTTGATAATGTTTCTTTTAAATATCAGAATTCCGACAAGATAATAATTAGAAATGCAGATTATACTTTTACATCAGGTGATATAGTTAAAGTTCAGGGAGGAAATGGTGGAGGGAAATCAACATTTTTAAAATTATTAATGGGTCTATTAAGCCCTACATCAGGAAATATATTTATTAATAATATTGATATAAAATCTATTAGTCAGGATTGTTTAATAAATGAGATTTTGTATATTGATCAGGATGAATTAATAATAAACGGGTCAATATCAAACTATTTAAATGCTTTAACAGATAAAGGTGTTTCCTTGGAAAAGATTAATGATTTAAAAAATTTATTAAATTTAAATCTGAAAAGTGAGAATATACAAAATAATGGTAAATCTCTGTCAGGTGGACAGAGAAAAAAATTACTTATGATGAAATTATTACTTCTTTCAGGCAGAAAAAGTATAGTGATTATAGATGAACTTGAAGCAGGCCTTGATGTTGAGACAAAAAGTTTATTAATAAATATAGAAAAAGAAATTTTTGAAAACAACAAAAACTCTATTATTTTTAAGATAAGTCACGAAAAAGCGAATAATTATACATACAATAAAGTAATAAATTTTTAAATTTAAATATTTTAGTGGTAAAAATATGGGTTGGAATTATATGACAAAAGAATTTTAACCATTACCAAAACCTTGAACCTGATAGATTTATGGATTTTTAAGAGGAAGAAATTCCCCTTCTCCCATCCATGGATGATTCAGGTATAAATTATATACCCCCATAATACCTAATGATGTGAGTAGAAATGGGGGTGTAATAATTCAGTCTCTTAATGGTCTGATGGTTAACCTAAAATTCCTTCATCAGATATTTAATATACATCTGCTGAAAAAAATTGATTCCGGTTTTCTCTGATTCTGATAAGCTTTTATTTGGAAATTCCTGATTCAATTATTATTTTTGTTTTACATTTTTTGACAGAAGTACAGTGAATCTTTTCATCCATTCAGGGAGGTTTTTGGGAGTCTTTGCTGAAACTATGTTTTCAAATGAAAAGACACCTTCATCCATCCACTGTGCTCCTGCATTTTCAATATCATCCTTAATATTTTCAACTGATGTCATCTTTATGTCTTTTAATACATCTGCAGATATCATAACCTGCCCGCCGTGACATATGACTGCAATTGGTTTTTTCTTTTCCATAAAGTGTTTTACAGTCTTTAGTGCGTCTTTATCCATCCTGACTTTATCCGGCATATGTCCGCCTGGGATAACAAGTGCTTCAAAATCATCCGGATTTATTTCACTTAATGAAAGATCTGCCTCAACGGGAACTCCGTTCTTCCCTTCGTATTTTTTCTTTTCAGGTCCCGCAAGGAATACTTCATGTCCTTCTTCCTGCAGCCTGTAATATGGATAAAGAAGTTCTGAGTCTTCAAATCCAGGTCCTGTAAATTCCAGAATTTTCATCTTTTCCACCTCTCATAATTTTATTATAATTCTATTTTACCTGGAAAATATCAACCCAATAAAAATGAAATGAAACTATTTATTTAATGAAGCTATATAAAAGATTGTATAAAAATCAACCCGGGGTTAAAATTAGTATATAAATGATAACAATTTTCAATTAAAATACATCATAAGAAATTGCGATAAGAGAATGAGAGGTAAATAAAAATATGGAAATAAAGAAATACAGGTCAAAAATAGCGGAAATAAGAGAAGAAGGTCCGGGGATTATAGCATACATACTTGAAATACCAGATGGTCTGACATGGGAGGAAGGGGCACATATGCATGCCGCAGTACCGTTTTCTTCTGAAAGCGATGAGGTTACAAAGGAAACTGTGAGACATCTTTCAGTAATGAGCCTTCCGGCAGAGGGAAATCTTTCTTTCACCACTAAAATTTCAGAAAATCCTTCTGCTTATAAAAAATCCCTGTCTGAACTTAAAGAAGGAGACGAACTCATTTTATTCAAATTCGGTACAAGACTGAAACCTGAAAGAACAGGGAAAAACATCGTCATTCTGACCCAGGGAATTGCAGTTGCTGCTGCAAGGCCGGTTATCCTATCATTTATAAGAAATCCGGAAGGAATAAAATCCCTCACATCACTGAATATCAGCCGCCCCGGAGCATTTATCCTTAAGGATGAGCTTGAAGGAATTAAGTCCCCAAAAACAAAGCTTATCTGGGAGAGTGACAGGGATGACTTCTTAAGAATGGTTGAAAACCTGTCTGAAGATAAAGATACATTCTTTTATATAGCAGGAGGAGATAATTTCATCTTCCGCACAGTCAGCATTTTAAAGAAGAATGGAGTTAATCCCTCAGACATAAGACCTGACAGAAAACAGGAAAAGATGGATATTTTAATGCAGGAATATTCAGAAGAAAAGAAATAAACGGGTTAAAGAGGGGAAGAATAACTATCCAAAGAAGTAATACCCAGGAACAGATGGACAAAGAAGTAATACCAGAAGAATGAATAATTGCAGATTTACCAGAAACCTTTAAATACAGCGGAAAGAGAAAAGTACCAGTTTCCGTATTTTTCTCTTTCCGCTTAATATTTTTATAATCAGCATGATTTATTTCTTTCCTGAAATAAATATCCAGCTGATATCAGGGAAAAATCATTTTTTTTAAAGTTTCCTTCGATATTATTCCAGAGAATCGAGGAAGGAAGTAATTTCTTTGACAAGTTCCGGAGAAATATCCCTCGGATCGTCGTAATCGGAAGTAAAAGCCTTGTTGAGTGTAGGCATAAGCATATGATTCATTCCTTCTATTACGCTGAACACTGCCTTGTCATTGCCGCTGAGGTCTTGTTTGAGGAGTTCAAAGTCTTTTAAAGTAACCTGAAAGTCCTTGTCTCCCTGCAGGACAAGTATAGGCACTTTAATTTCCTTAAACTTTTCGCCTGCTTTAAGATTATTTAAACTTGACACATATTCCCCATCCAGATTCCCGAAGGAAACCTCTTCTTTGGGATCAGTAACGGAATTTAATTTATCCACCTGTTCCCTGACTTCCTTTAAAGTCTTTTCCTTAGCTTCTTTTGATGTTCCGATCTGGAAATTCAGCATATATTCATTCTGGTCGTAGATTATATCCCAGAGGGATCTTGAACTGCCGGCAAGGCAGATAGCTGCACTTAGTGAAGGTGATTCTTCCAGAAATACAGGAAGAAGCATCCCGCCCTGAGAATGACCGAGTATTACAGTTTTGTAGTCAGGGTATTTTTCTTCTGCTAGTTCAGCTGCCGCTTTTACATCTTTCAAATATTCTTCTTCGACTGTGGTTTTTTCCATCAGTTCAGGATACTGGAAACTTCTCTTGTTGTATCTTAAAGTGGTAAATCCGTTCCTGTTAAGTTCCCCTGCAAGGGCTTTGAAAGGCTTATTTCCGGGATTTCCGATCTTTTCATCCATACCGTTGGGTCCTGAACCCTGAATCATTATGACGATTGTTTTCTTTTTTTCAATTCCTTCTTTCGGCTCTGAAATCAATCCGGTAAGATTTGTTTCACCCACATTTACTTCAGTATCTTTAGAATACTCCGATGTTGGAAGATCGGGAATTACTTTGCCGTTTTCTTCTCCCGGGTTAGCATAAACAATAAGATAATTCTCAGGATGATTATTATCACCCAGGGTATATGCAAATTTAAGTGTCCCCTTTTCATGTCTGGAAAATACTCTCAGTATTTTACGGCCATTGAATTCCTGTAATGAGGAACTTATAATTTCCTGAAATTTACCCGTGCTTTTTTCAAGCTGGTACATCCCTGTCTTTAAATCTTTTTCACTGAGCTCAGTGAGTCCTGACTCATTTATAAATTCACTGTATTTTTTATTTTCAATAAGTTCTGAATAATATACGGCCAGTTTTTCTCCTTCCTCTAATGATATTTCCAGTCTTTCAGATGGAGATTCCTCAATATCCCCCTTTCCGTCAGCATTGGAACTATTGGAGCTATTGGAACCTGCTGAGGTTTCCGAAATAATCTCTGAAGACTGCGGAACTGAAGAAGAAGCTGATACGGTCCGGGCAGAAATGACTGAAACTGAAGTAAATACTGACATGATAAGTGAGAGTAGTTTTCTTTTCATGATATTCTCCCTGATTCTTGAATTTGTTGAATCCTTAAGTCATTAAAATGGTATAGCATCAAAATTAAATATAGCTTAACACTTATCCTGCTGCAGGTTAAATAACTTTGAATATAGTCATTGATAAACCGTATCAGATATCAGAGAGTGAATTTTTAATTTCATTTATATGGGAGTATAATATATTTATAAGACAGATAAATAAAGGAGCTGAAAAAATATATGAAAATAACAGTTGAAGACTCAGCAAAAAAATACCTTCAGAAAGAAGGTAAAAATGAAGTTACTGTATCAATAAAAGGCTGTAACTGAGGCACCACAGAACCACAACCATTGGTTTCAATGGGAAAACCCTCAGAAGATATGGATGAATTCGACAGATACAGTGACAACGGCATCGATGTGTATGTAAGGGCCGACGTGCAGGCAGATGATAGCGGACTTAAGATAGCCTACAAGAAAGTACTTTTTATGGGAAATCTCGTGGTTGACGGTATGATTCTTTAAGTCTCGCGATGAAACTGTATATATAACAATATTTTAAGAGCCTCCTGGAATTCCGGAGGCTCTTCTTCTTTTTATTTATAGAATTCAGAGACGTTCTGGAGTATTATTCTGCAAGTGTTAAAAAAACAGTGCTTATTTCCCTGAAAAGAAAAACAACAGATAAAATAAGAGGGAAAAACATAATCCTGTAATGATATTTTCCATCGTTTTTAAAAACAGTAATTGCTGCCGTATAGAACAGAAGCAATATGCCAACCATAACTGCTGCGTTAAAAAGAGTGCTTCCTATATATGCAGATGATGTCATTATTATTCCAGAATCGGGAAAAGCTCCTGAAACCACATAGTCAGGCATTATTCCAAATGAATCCGGAATAATTGGAATCAGAGTAAAAATCAGGGTAATAATGACTGTATAACGCACAATCTCCTTTAATCTGTAACTGTCATTTTCAGTTTCATCCTCAGTATCCAGTATGTGTTCTGCATTTTTTTCTTCTTCAGTGACTCCATAGGACTTAAGTCTTTCACAGAATTCATCTTCTTCCACCGGCGATACTGCAGTTACGGTATCTCCGGTATCGACAAGGACAGTTTTTCTCGTGTCCGTAATATAATATTCTTTCCTTATTCCATCTTCTCCAATGGATGTTCCCATGGCAAAACGCTTCCCCTTGAATCCTTTTAAACCCTTTAACTGAGGTAGTGTGATTATTCTCCTGAATGATTTGATATATTTCATCGGGATCCTTTTATCGAGTAACCCAAATGCTCCGTTTACCCTCAGTTCATCTTCTGAAATATTGTAATTCAGTGTAAAAGAAAGGGCGGTAAAATAAAATAATGCCGTATTTATTATGAGAAAAATCACTATCAGTAAAGCTCTGTAAATGGGTTTTCCGGTCAGTATGAAAAGAAGGAGAATTATGATGTTGGTCAGTACCGAGGCAATTATAATCCCCGTCCCCATATTGCTTTTTTCTGCTTTGAAATTCATTTCCATTCTCTCCTTTATTTATAAGAAAAGTATATCAGTCAGGAGATATAAAGAGGCTGAATGTTCTGTTTATTTTTGATGAACCAATGAAAACAAAGGGAGATGTTTTTTAACTTTATTCATAAAAATCGGATAATAAAAACAAATTATTAAGATAAGAAAAAGAATGTTCATACATTAATAGGTAGGGTTCAGTTTACAGTCAGACACTAAACAAAAAGTAAAAAGAGGCAGCGGCCTCTTCCTACTTTTTGAAAATATTGTTATTAATCGAGATAATCCTTGAGTTTTCTGGACCTTGATGGATGTCTTAATTTTCTAAGTGCCTTGGCTTCAATCTGTCTTATTCTTTCCCTTGTCACATTGAATTCCTTACCGACTTCTTCAAGGGTTCTCGCCTTTCCGTCGTCGAGGCCGAATCTTAATCTCAGGACCTTTTCCTCCCGTGGGGTGAGTGTATCGAGGACACTGACGAGCTGTTCCTTCAGCATTGTGAATGCTGCAGCTTCAGCAGGGGCAGGTGCCGCATCATCTTCTATGAAATCACCGAGATGTGAATCTTCTTCTTCACCGATCGGAGTTTCAAGGGATACGGGTTCCTGGGCGATTTTCATGATTTCCCTCACCTTTTCAACGGGCATATCCATCTGTTCTGCTATTTCTTCAGGCTGTGGTGACCTTCCAAGTTCCTGCACGAGGTTTCTTTCAATTCTTATGAGCTTATTTATAGTCTCAACCATATGGACAGGTATTCTTATGGTCCTTGCCTGGTCAGCTATCGCCCTTGTTATTGCCTGTCTTATCCACCAAGTTGCATATGTGGAGAATTTGAATCCCTTGGTGAAGTCAAATTTTTCAACTGCCTTGATAAGTCCTAAGTTTCCTTCCTGTATGAGGTCGAGGAACTGCATCCCTCTTCCTACGTATCTCTTTGCTATACTTACGACAAGTCTTAAATTGGCTTCTGCAAGCTTTTTTTTTGCCACTTCGTCGCCTGCTTCAATCCTCTTGGCAAGTTCCACTTCCTGTTCTGAAGTTAAAAGGGCTACTTTTCCTATTTCCTTTAAGTACATTCTCACGGGGTCATCTATTGCAACACCTTCCATTGAGGATACATCCACTTCTTCCTCTTCGGATTCTTCCTTTTCCTCTTCCTGGTTTTCAAGTGTAACCTGTACTCCCATGGAAGCCAGACCTTCATATATCCTGTCGATCTGTTCGGGTGTCACTTCCACATCGTGGAGTTCATCGTTGATTTCCTTGTAATCCAGGGCATGTGTCTTTTTTGCCTTGTCGAGAAGTCTGTTGACGAGGGAATTGATGAATTCCCTGTCCATATCGTTTTCCTTGGTATGTCTGTCCAGATCAAGATCCTTTATTGATGTCATATTTAATCCTCCGTGAATTTATTCCTTTTCAAGTGAGAGAAGTTCCTTTACAAGCTCGAGGCTCTCTGCGGTTCTTCCTTCATTTTCAAGTTTCTGTATTTCTTTTATTATTGAGTTTCTCTTGTTTTTCCTTATATATTCCTTTAGTGAATCCGAATAATCCCTTATGAGCTTAGCCCTCGGAACATCCTCTGGTATATCGTCCATGGCTTCAATAAGTGCCCATTCAGATATTTCCTCCCGCTCTGTAAGAGCAGATCCCATGGCAGTACTTACTGTTCTGTCACCGTAAATGAAACTTTCTATAAGACGGAATATCTTCTTGTGGATATCCATCCCGAAATCCTCTTCTTTTATAAGATCAGCGACATCAGTTTCGCCTTCAGAATATAATTTCAGGAGATATCTCTGTGCCCTTAACTGTCCCGGTTCTATGAAAAAGTTTCTTAAAGAGCTTATATTCTGATTCTGAGGGGCTTTCATGACTACCTCATTCCCATTATTGTTACCTGGATTGTTACCTGGATT
>JBDHVQ010000074.1:0-9180 GCA_039809845.1 Clostridiaceae bacterium
ATTGGTTTTCCGTCCGCCATTTCAGTCATGAGGTATGTCATTCCGCGTTTATTTATAGATTTAAGGTTATTTTCCCTCATCCAGAAATCGAGGGATCTGTAGTTTCTGTTATCTGATGCCGTGGTTATTACCGGTATGGCTCCGATGTTTTCTGCTATTCTTTCAGTAAGTTCATTTGCACCTCCGAGATGCCCTGAAAGAAGACTTATGGCAAACTTACCCGTATCGCTGACTGTCACTACAGCCGGGTCTGAATATTTTGTTACTATGTATGGAGCCATCATCCTGACTGCAATCCCCGTGGCTGAAATAAATACTATTCTGCTGTAATTTCCGGCTATTTCTTTCATCCGGGATTTTATTCCACCTTTATAATCACGGCTGTAATAGATGTCAGAAGTGAGAAATTCACTGATTCTAAGTGCTGTCTTTTTTCCTTCCTCGGTAAAAAAGATGATTGCAGTATCTGAATTATTCACTCTTCGTGCCTTTTCTGTATCCCGTTGTGAATTCCTTGTCGTATAGTTTTGACAGGGAGTATTCTGAATCGAGGAACCATCCTACGAGAATCTGTGCCGTCATTTTTATACCGGCTTCCTTTACCTCCTCTGCAAGGTCTTTTAAAGTACACCTTATTATCTTTTCATCTTCCCATGTCGCTTTATAAACCACAGCACAGGGAACCTCATCACTTCCGTAGCCTTTTTTAAGCTTTTCCGCCACGTCTTCTATCATTCCGACAGAAAGGAAAATGGACATCGATGCTTTATAAGAAGCGAGTTTTTCAAGGTCCTCAGTTTCAGGAACTCCTGTTCTTCCCTTCATCCTTGTAAGAATTACCGTCTGGCTCACATCAGGGAGTGTAAATTCTTCCTTTAACTGGGCACAGCTTGCAGAGAATGAAGAAACCCCAGGAACCACCGCATAGGTAATTCCCATTTCATCCATCCTGTCCATCTGCTCTTTTATGGCTCCGTAGATGGAGGGATCTCCTGTGTGAAGCCTTACGACCTTTTCATTCTTACCTGTATGCTCTTTTATAGTCTCCATGACTTCATCAAGGTTGATCTTTGATGAGTTATAGGAAACTGCCCCTTCCTTCATGAATTTCAGATGTTCAGCACTGACAAGTGACCCTGCATATATCACTGCATCTGCATTTTCAATGAGTTTTCTTCCAAGGACAGTAATAAGGTCAGGGTTTCCCGGTCCTGCCCCCACAATGGCAACCAGTGCTTCTTCAATTTTTTCAGTGTAACCCATATTATCTTTCTTCCTTCCCTGAAATCTTATTTATATTCTTCTCTTTCTTTGCGATGATAAGGGACATGTAATCCCTGTCCTCTTTTATTTCACTTCTGTCTGTCAGTATCGTTTCCTCAGGACTTCCTATCCTTTTGACATACCAATATCTGAATCCATGATTTTCGAACCTGTCGAGGAGGGAAGATTTGTCACCCCTTGTTTTAAGAACAGCAACCGTATCTGAACAGGATAGTACTTCATCATCTGGAAATTCATCGCATATCATGAGGTTTTCACCCTTTGATATAAGAGGAATGCCTATTGCTGCCGCTGCAGACCATGGGGCACTGATACCGGGATAAACCCTTATTTCAATATCAGAAGGAAGATATTCCCTGATTGTATAGAATGTGGAGTATACTCCAGGATCTCCGATGGTTATAAATGTACCTTCTTCTCCGGAGAGAAGATTCCTGCCTATATCTTCTGCAGTTTCCTTGAGTCTTTCTTCATTCATCTGACCCATTTCAAACTGAAGTATCACTTTCTTTTTTCCACTGGTATCGACGACATTTTCAAGAGCATTCAGGGCATAGTTTTTCCCCGAGCTTTCTGGAATAAAAAGAACCGAAGAATCTTCAGCTGCCTTTTTACTCTCCATTGTTATATTCATTCCTGAAAAGGAACCTGTTCCTATTACATTGAGTATTCTTCCTGTGTCAGTCATCTTTTGTTCCTCTTCTCCATACCTTAAAAGCTTTCTTTAAGCCTTGGCCATTTATTCCTGTATCTCCCTATTTCTCATGGTTACAATGGTGCCATGTCTTACAGTTTTTAATCTTGGGATGGTATTTCACTTTATCGGTATTTAATATTTCTTTACTGATTTCTTTACTGATTTCTTTGCTGATTTCTTTGCTTTATTTATTCTTTGGTTTTATTCCCTGGTTTTACTGCACTTATGATATAGACAGGATTTTCCGCTCTCATAATTTCAATATGGTCTTCCCGGGATACTGAAATCACTGAAACTTCGATATCATCAAAGGAAAATTCCTTAAGTGCTTTTTTAAAAGTATACGCATTATCGAGGGTGACAAAGTTTGCCGCTATTCTTCCTCTGGGTTTTAAATCACTCAATGCATACTGGGTTATTTCCCTTAAATTCCCTCCCGACCCTCCGATAAAAAAGGCATCGGTAATCCCTTCCGGTTCTCCGAAACATTGGGGTGCCTTACCCTCGATTATGAGTGGGGTGCAGAAGGAATTTACGTTTGAGTCTTCATCTGGTTTTAAATCAGGGAAGAGGTTATTTAAGTTTTTAAGAGTCAGGTCATAAGCTTCTTTTTTTGATTCGCAGGATGTTACCCTTGCTCCTCTATTTACAGCTTCAAGAGTTACTGAACCTGTGCCGGATCCAACTTCTTTAAATACAGTTCCTTCTCTTACACCAAGTTTTTCAAGTGTAAGTATTCTTACTTCGTACTTTGTCATGGGGACTTTTTCTCTTATAAACTGTGCATCCGTGAAACTTTGGTTATAAATACCGGGTTCTTCCGGAGTATTTTTCATTATTTCCTGATTTTCTTCAGGATTTGTTCCGACTCCATCTTTTTTACTTTCTTCATTTTCTTCTTCTGCAATGAATATCACCGATGAAACTGTGTTTTCCCTGTCTTTAAGTTCACCTGGATTTCCTTCTTCTATGACTTCATCTTCATATGAGAGATTGTATCCTGCATATAGTTTTCCCTTTAACCCTGCGTCTTTGAGCCTCTCGGATATATTCTCCGGAGTGTTTTTTGAATCGGTCAGGAAGAAAACTTTTTTCTTTTCTTTAATGGAATCCATCATTTCTTCATTCCAGTCTCTTCCGTGGACTGATATGAATGTCATGTCGTACCAGGGAAGTCGGAGTTTTGATGCCATATACTGCATTGAACTTATACCTGGAATCACTTCAATCTTTTCGCTGTAAGTCCTTTTAAGATAATCGAGTATCCCGTAAAAGCCTGGGTCTCCCGATGCAGCTATGTACACACCTTTATTTTCTTTCAGAAGGCTATCTGCATTTTCTTTTATTTCCTTAAGTGTATTGACTCCGGTTACAGATGGGTTTATCTTCTTTACGGTTTCACCTATTCTTCCAAAGGCAATGATACTTTCTGCCTTTTTAATTGTTTCTGCGGCTTTTTCAGTCAGGTATTCGGGTGAACCCGGTCCTGCCCCTATGAGATATAGCATTTTAAAAGTCCTTTCTCCATGGAATAAAAATGGACTTTAAATTCCACCGAATCGTCTTTAACGTATTTTTCCATCCTGTCTGTAATCCCCTGTCTCATGTCTTCAAATATTACAGACCAGCCTTCTTCCATAACAATCTTTACACCTTCTTCGGCTGTAAGGCAGTCATTGACTCTCTTCATGAGTTCAACCGGTGCACCCCTTAAAGCGAGGTAGTAGACGAAGGCTTCCATACGGAGGTCACATGTCCTGTTGTGCGTCTGGAAGGCACCTAAGGAAACCTTTGCAAATTTTCCTATGTGCCCTACCAGAATGATTTTTTTAAAGCCTACAGAAACTGCATAGGATACTGCTTCTCCGATGAAATTACTCATCTTTACGCCTTCCATGGGAAGGTTTAAGGATTCAGCTATGTCTTTTCCGTAGTTACCCGGAAAGAGGAGCAGTGTATCGGATTTTAATCTTTCTGCATCTATTTCCATAAATATGGTTTTGACAAGGGCAGCTTCACTCATGGGTTCAACTATTCCTGTAGTACCAAGGATTGAGATCCCGCCTTCAATACCCATGTTCCTGTTGTAAGTCTTAAGTGAAATTTCCTCACCTTTTGGCGCATAAATTTCCACGTCATAACCATTCTGTGTATGTCTTTTTATGTTATCCTCAATCATTTTCCGCGGAGCCGGGTTTATTGCAAAATCACCGACTTCACCGAAAAGTCCCGGTCTTCTGATTATCCCTATTCCTTCGCCCCCGGTAATTACAACTTCACTGTCATTTCTTTTTCTTAATCTCACTCCCACTTCCATTCCGTCTGTGATATCCGGATCATCCCCTGCATCCTTTATGACAGATGCATAGGCTCCGCCATCCGGTAAAAGTCCCAGGGAATAAACGGGAAGCTTAAGTTTTTTATCATTTGGTGTGATGACTTCCTGGTATGATGTCTTTTTACCTTCCTCAAGAAGGAGAAGTGCAGCCAAAGCAGAGGCTGCAGTGCAGCTCCCGGTTGTATATCCGCACCTTAGTTTCTTACCGTCTTTAATGACGTATTTGTCTTCCATGTAGTCTGTATTTTCGTTATTCATGGTCAGTATAATTTTCCTTTTGTGAAGATACTGCAGCTTTTAATATCCAAAGACCTATCTTCCGAAATTCATATAGAGGAGTGCGTTTATTACAGAAGCCGCCACATTGCTGCCACCCTTGTTGCTGAGTGTAGTGATGTGGGGTATGGAATACTGGGATAAGAGTTCCTTGCTCTCCCTGGCACCGACAAATCCCACCGGTACTCCCACTATAAAATCAGGGACAAAGCCTTCATCGGCAAGTTCAAGGAGTCTGAATAAGGCTGTGGGAGCATTCCCTATTACAAATATCTTAATTCCATCCGATACTGCCTTATCTACTGTGAGTGAGGAACGTGTTATTCCTGTCTTTTTACTTCCTTCTGCAATATCCTTGTCAGCAATGTAATTACAGAGTGTAAGACCTGCTCTTTCAAGTATTTTGGCTGATATACCAGACATCACCATCTTTGTATCTGTATATATCTTTCCGCCTTTTTTTAAGCTCTCAGAAGCTTTTTCAATAAAATCAGGAGTCATGGATATTATTCCCTCGTAGTCAGGGTCTCCGGTGGTATGGATCATTCTTCTCACCACAGGGAGTTCTTCCTCTCTCCAATCCTTTTTAAGATATCCGTCGATGATATCCATGCTTTTGTCTTCTATCGCCATGGGATTTTTAATGTAATCCGCCATATTTTTTTCCTTTCATCCTTCAATGGATGTTTAAATGTCATCTTAAAAATGCATAATAAAAGCCTTTCTTCAGATGAAGAAAGGCATAAATACCGAGTTATAATACTGCGTCAAAAATCTTTTTCCGGAACTCAATCAAACTGTATCTTCATTGCACTTATCAACTGAGTAAAAAATGTTTATTCCGGAAAAGCCCGCACCTTATCACTGATATATTATCTTCCCACCGAAGAATATCAATTATTACAGGTAAGGTTTCCTGGCTCCACTTCATCCCCATATTTTCCGCCTTCCCGGCCTCAGCCAGTGACTTTTTTGGAAAATGGGTCCGTGATACAGTAGCGGGGGCTGCAGCGGCTTCTTACCGCTTTCCCTACACCTGAACATACATTTAAATTTTAAAGCTATGAGTGACTTATGTCAAACCTATTTCTTCACTTCTCCTGCAGGAAGTGCAGGCGGAGCTGTAAGAGCTTTAATATATAACAAGAGTACTCCGATGACACATATTACAGCTACAATTTCCTGGAAATTAACGAGATACTTCATCCATAATATGCCAATATTGTTTTTTACCATCCATCCGTTTGTAAGCTTTACTGCAATTCCGGATATTACCATGGGGAAGGTAAAGGATGAAAAACTGGGCATGAATTTCTTTCCGCCTTCTCTTACAGATATATACAGGCCGAAGACATAAAATACTATGGAAAGGCATAGCAGAAGGTATACCATGGCAGGATAGATACTGCCGTCAGTTCCGAAGCTCCTTATATATCCTGCAAGAAGAAGTGAAGCGGGAGCTGCATATATTGCATATGTCGGTACTGCAGGAGGAGGAAGCTCGGGAAGTTTAACACACCTGTAGGTTACGAGTACGAGCTGTATGAAATAAAGTACGAAGCCAAGCCAGAATAAAACTTTTCCGAATCCCACAAGTCCGAAAGCAGGGGCAGTGACTGATCCCACCACCATTCCAACAAAGGGCACAAACCAGCTCGGGAATACCTTTGCAAGCTTGAAATCAGAAAAGAATGTGGCACAGAACCATATGAGATATAAAAGATGTCCTATAACACCTGCGTACCAGAGTACTCTTCCTGTAGCAGTTCCCGGAAGATATGAAGAGAGAATTACAGGTGTCATGAAAAACGTGACAAAGGAAGATGCGATGACAGGATTCCTGACTTCTTCCTTTACTGTATCCCAGTTAGTTACAATCTTAAGGATGAGTGCGCAGATAATAAGTGCCGAAATAATGCCGAAAATGATTCTTACAGTTTCGCTGTAGTTCTGGATGAGGTTGCCGAGGGCTGCAAGGCCAAGGGCTGTGCCTGCAAAGGGAAGAGGGATGCGTTTCAGTCTTTCCATGGTTTCTCCTTGAAAACATAATATTCTTAATATTTGTAATTGTCACAATATTCATCTTTAATCTGAATGTTGTAACCACAAAAATTATACTATATAATGTATATATTGTTAATAACAATAATAAGAATTGCGGGGTTTTGTATAAAATGGGAGAAACAAAAGTATTCAATACAAGCGAAATGACAAAGGACGAATTACTCGACAGCGTACAGAAAGAAGCGGAAGAATTATTCAGAAGCGGTACTTTCTTCTGTTCTGAAGCCGTACTTACATCAGTAAATAATATGCTGGGACAGCCATACAGCCCGGATATAGTAAAAATGGCATCCTCCTTCCCTATTGGAATGGGAAAGGCACAGTGTCTTTGCGGAGCAGTATCCGGCGGACAGATGGCTCTTGGTATAGCATACGGAAGAAACCAGGGAGAACCCATGAATGAAAAGATGTTCCCCATGGCAAAGGAACTCCACGACTATACAGTAAAAGAATACGGCGCTACCTGCTGCAGGGTTATAACAAGGCAGTGGGCAGGTGATAACTTCATGAGTCCTGAAAGAAAGCAGCACTGTATTCATATTACAGGCGACGTCGCAAGATGGGTTGCAGAGAAAATGATTGATGACGGAGCCGTCAAGGTTAAGGGAAGCCAGGCGTAAAAACAGGATCTATACTGAGTATATTTAAAATATCAATCGGATCTGTCTGAAATATCAATCGGGTATCATTATACATCCTGACTGGTATTCTTAAGAAACCTGTAAACACTGGAAGATGCGGAAAAAGCCGGAGAACCCATTTGGGATTCACCGGCTTTTTTCATTGCTGACTGATTTGAATAACAGATGTTTCAGATGCAATACATTATGCTTTTTTCCATTTACCTGAATGTATCCTATAAAGCCAGATCCTTTATAACTGACTGTGCAATACCTGCCGCAAGATTAACTATGGTTTCTGCTGTTGAAATGACATCGAGGAAGAGTATACCTGAAAATGGTGTGCATTTTCCCCTATTGAGTCTTTTGATGTGGTTTTCCCTGTACTTTTCCTGCATTTCCTTTGTCTTTCTCGAGATGTCCACCATCTGTGACGCCATGTTCTTGTCCCCGTTCCTGTAGGAATCTATCACTATGTTTATAGCTTCCATCATATAGCTGTTCATGGCTTTAAGTTCTGTCATGGCATCTGGTGATATGGTAACGTTTCTGTCGATTTTTTCTGAAGCCAGGTTTCTGATGCTGACTGCAAGATCCCCAATTCTTTCAAAGTCCGCTATCATCTGGTGGGTTGCCGCAATCCTTGAATGGGTATCTTCCCCGGTTTCTGCTGCAGAGAGTTTTACAAGAAAGTCCACTATCTCAACTTCCATATAGTTTATCGTGTCTTCGTTCTTATCTATCTCAAAAAAGAGTGAAGAATCCGATTCGATGAATGATTCCATGGAAAGTCTTACATTTTCCCTGGCGGTTTCAGCAAGCTTCAGTGTATGGTTTATCATCTGCTGTTCTGCAAGGGCTGGTGTGTTTATTATCCTTCTGTCGAGGATATCGGATTTTATGACACATACATCTGATTTTCTGTCTCTTATAAGGATTTTTGAAAGTGCCACTGCCTGTTTCATAAAGAGGAGGAATATGATTCCTGTTATTGCATTGAAAAGAATGTGCATTATGGCTGCATTCATACCGAGGTTATTTCCATCAAGGAAATCTGCAATTCTTACAATCTGTTTTGAAAATGGAAGTAAAAGAACTGCTCCTGTAAGGTTGAAGAAAAAGTGCAGGAAGGCCGCCCTTTTTCCGTCTGTTCCGCCCCCTATGGCAGAAACTATTGTGGTCGAAGTGGTTCCGATATTAGCCCCTGCTATTGCAAAGAATGCCTGCCGGGGGCTTATCATTCCCGCTGAAGCCAGTGCCATTATTATCACCATTGTCGCAGAAGAGGACTGGAGAATTATACTGAAAATAAGCCCCAGCATGAATATCACTCCAAGGGAATCTCCCCATACACCGAGGACCGACATGAATTCATTTCCTTTAAACCCTGAGAAGAGGTAATGTATGTTTTCAAGGCTTATGGATGCAACTGCAAGTCCTATGAGTATTCTTGAAAGATCCCTGTGTTTCTTGCCCCTTGAAAATACGTAAAGCAGTGTACCTGCCATGGCAAAGAAGGGCATAATAATGTAGGGATTCAGTAAAAATACAGGGACTTTAATTGCTGTTGCAATGTTTGCACCTATAATAAGACCCATGGCCTGCATCAGGGTTATTATTCCTGAATTTACCATACCGACTGTCATGATTGTCGTAATTGCCGAAAACTGTACGAGGACTGTGACAAGAAGCCCCAATATCACATAGCTCAGAGGTTTTTTCTCTTCCAGACGGAAACCTGCCTTGAGCCTTGAACCTAAAACACTTTCAAAACCCTCCCCCATGAATTTAACTCCGAAGAGGAACAAAGCCATGGAGCCGAAAAAATTAAATACTGTAAACATAATTTATCACTCCCAACTTAATTTACTTAGATTTAACATTACGCAATTATAACATAT
>JBDHVQ010000075.1:0-9037 GCA_039809845.1 Clostridiaceae bacterium
TGAATACATGGGAGCAGGATATTTATTGGAAGAGGAATAACTGTACTCTGTTCCTTATGACAGACCTTTTGCTATATAATGGAATGAGAATGTGTAAAAGGAGAAAAATACATGATTGATATTAAAATAGTAAGAAATGATCCAGAAATAGTTAAGGAAAATATCAGAAAGAAGTTCCAGGAAGAAAAACTCCCTCTTATCGATGAAATTCTGGAATCTGACAGAATGTACAGAGAATACCTGACTGAAGCTGAGACTTTGAGAATGAAGAGAAATTCCCTTTCAAAGGAAATCGGAAAGCTCATGGGTCAGGGAAAAAAGGATGAAGCCGGTGAAATCAAGAGGGAAGTTGAGAAAAATGCAGAAAGACTTTCCGAACTCGATAAACTCACAGGTGAATTGTCAGAAAAGATTAAAAAGAACATGATGGTGATCCCGAATATCATAGATGATTCAGTACCGATAGGTAAGGATGACTCAGAAAATGTTGAGATAGAAAGATTCGGTGAACCTTTTGTTCCTTCCTATGAAGTTCCCTACCACATGGAAATAGTCGAAGGAGTCGGCGGTGCTTCCATGGATACGGCAAGGGAAACATCAGGAAACGGATTCTATCTTTTAAAAGGTAACATCGCAAGACTTTTCTCCGCAGTACTGACCTATGCAAGGGACTTTATGATAAACAAGGGATTTACCTACTGCATCCCCCCATACATGATAAGAAGTTCAGTTGTTGACGGTGTGATGAGTTTTACTGAAAGAGACAACATGATGTACAAGATTGAAGGTGAAGATTTATACCTTATCGGAACATCTGAACACTCAATGATAGGACAGTTTATTAATACAATAACTCCCTCATCAGATCTGCCTCTTACACTTACTTCTTCATCACCGTGCTTCCGAAAGGAAGTCGGAGCCCATGGAATAGAAGAAAGAGGATTATACAGAGTCCATCAGTTTGAAAAACAGGAAATGGTCGTTATATGTGAGCCCGAAGACAGCATGGAATGGTTTGACAAGATGCTGAAATACACAGTTGAATTCTTCAGGACACTCAATATGCCTGTAAGGACACTCGAGTGCTGTTCAGGAGATCTTGCCGATCTTAAAGTAAAGAGCATCGATGTTGAAGCATGGTCACCCAGACAGGAAAAATACTTTGAAGTAGGAAGCTGTTCAAACCTTGGAGATGCACAGTCAAGAAGACTTTCAATAAGAGCCAAGAAAGACAGGGAAACATATTTCCCCCATACCCTCAACAACACCGTTGTGGCTCCGCCAAGAATGCTCATTTCCCTTCTTGAGAACAACTACAACGAAGACGGAAGCATTACGGTCCCTGAAGTTTTAAGACCATATATGGGAAACGTTTCAGTGATTGAAAAAGTAAAGGACAAATAGACATCAAAAATCTGATAGCCTTTTGATTACTATAGCTTCCAGAACAAAAAATGACCTCCTTAAAGCCTAAAAAGGTTCAGGGAGGTCATTTATTGCTTTGCGGGATTTGTTTTCCGGAATTTATTTTCCGGAATTTATTTCCCGGATTTTATTTTACATCAGGTAATAAACAATACACTTTCGCATTCAGTATTGGTTTTGATTTTTGGTTTACAGATTCTTGAGCCTTTTGACAAGGGGAACCCTGTTGAGGACCATGGTAAGTGGTACTGCACAGATTATTCCAACGACAAACTGCATGAGGTTTCCGGGAATTGATTTTACAGGTGTAATCCAGTTTCCGTATATAAATCCTTCGGCAGCATAATACCCAAGTATCAGAATAGGAAGTGATGCCGTTACAGCGAGGATATTCCGTAGCTTATCTGTACCTTTTTTCCCGTCAGAAAATGCTATGTATCCTACAGTGAATCCCATAAGCGCCCTGATAACAAGTGTGTAGGGAGCCCATACAGCATAGGGCGAAAAAAGATCGAATAACATCATTCCAAGTCCGCCTGCCGCTGCCCCTTTTTTAGCTCCGAAGGTAAGAGCTGCTGTAAAGAGCATTACATCGCCTATGTGTACAAGGCCACCGTTTGAAAACGGCATGGGTATGGGCATGAGCATCGTGCTGATATAAACCAGTGCGATGAGTATACCGTAAAGTACAAGGTTCAGTACTTTTGATGATGGTTCAGGTGTTGCCGCTTTGTTCATTTTATCTTTTACCTCTCTTTCTTCTGTAATTACAATATTAAGTTGAGGAAGATAAATTTACAATACAGGATTATCTAATCTGTACTGCTTTCTTAAAAAAACAAAGAACAGCATTGCGCTGTTCCTTATTTCTGGTCCGCCATTATTTCATCGACGTTCTTTTCAGTTTTCTGCATCGCTTCAAGTGTTTCTGCCATTAGTCTTTCAAGATCCCAGCCGAGTCTTTCAGCTCCGGATTTTATTATTTTTCTGTCGCATCCTGCTGCAAACTTCTTGTCCTTGAATTTCTTCTTAAGACTTGAAACTTCCATATCCTGTGTGCTCTTTGAAGGTCTCATGAGTGCATATGCCCAGATGAGTCCTGTAAGTTCATCGGATGCAAAGAGGATTTTTTCCATTTCATGAATCGGTTCAGGAATGTAGCCTTCCACAAGTCCATATCCGTGGCTTGCACAGGCTCTCACTATATCTTTATCCACTCCCTTTGAATTTAATATCTCCTGGGTCTTCACGCAGTGTTCATCGGGAAACATCTCAAAATCAAGATCGTGGAGAAGACCAGAAAGATACCACTTTTCAGTTTCTTCACCGTAGCCGTGCTTTTCTGCGAGATATCCCATAACTTCACCGACTGTCACACCGTGTCTTATATGGAATTCTTCCCTGTTGAATTCTTTTAAGAGATCCATTGCTTCTTTTCTTGTCATGACACACCTTCCTTTTTTTCCATGCACTGTCTGCATGTACCGTTGAAATTGAAGTTCTGTCCTGTTATTTTAAATCCTTTAAGTTCCCTCGATATGGATTCTATGGGAACATCTATCATTACATCATAAACCCTGCCGCAGGAATTGCATTTGAAATGCCCGTGGGGTTCCTGCCCTGCGAGGTCGTATCTCGATTCATGTCCTTCCACTGAAATTACTTCCACAAGATTGTGATCCCTGAAAAGGTTCATTGTATTGTATACAGTTGCTTTGGAAAGTACCGGGATTTCGGCAATGAGGGATGAATATATTTCATTGACAGTGGGATGTACCCTGTTCTCGAGGAGATACTGGTATATCTTTTTCCTCTGAAAAGAAGGCTTTATCCCGTTTTCACGGAAAAACAGATCGGATTTCATTTTTATTCCTCCCCCTGGGCAGTTCTCTCGGCTATCTCAGTTAATCTCTGGTCGATGACTTCTGAAGGAGAGAGCTTTGCAACACGCGAGTACCTGTAGTTTGCGGCAGCCGTTTCAATAATTATGGAGATATTTCTTCCGCTTCTTACAGGAACTGTTATCTTTCTTACATCCACACCGAGTATGTTCTGGAATTCATTTATACCGAGCCTGTCGTATACCCCTTCCTCCTCACCTTCCCATCTCTGGAGGTGGACTATGAGTTCGATCTTCTTTGTGGCAAGGGTCGATGAGAGGCCGTAAAGGCCTGTTATATCTATTATTCCTATACCCCTGACTTCCATCATGCCGAAGGTTATTTCAGGGCAGAAACCCCTTAAAATGCCGTCCACTTCCCTTATATCCACTGCATCGTCGGATATCAGTCTGTGTCCGCGTCTTATAAGTTCAAGTGTGGCTTCAGATTTTCCCACACCAGAATCCCCGGTTATAAGGACACCGACACCGTGGACGTCTATAAGTCCTCCGTGTACTCTTATTTCTGGAGCCATTTCATTGGCAAGGTAGAGTGTCATCCTCGACATGAAGTTGCTGGTCGATACATCCGTCCTTAATACCCACCTCCTGTTTTTTTCAGCAGAGGATATAAGTTCTTCATGGGGTTCTAAGTTTCTTGTAAGAACCACGCATGGCATTTCATTTTTAAAATACCGGCTGAGTCTTTTTTTACGAAGCTGCGGTTCCAGTTCATCGAGAAAACTCCATTCACCGTTTCCTATTACCTGTATTCTTTCCGTATCGTAGAAATTGTAGAATCCTGCCAGCTGAAGCCCCGGCCGGTTGATATCGGTACTTGCAATCACTGCATCATCGTCACCTTCAACCAGTACCTCGAGCTTAAAAGTCTCAATTATTTTCTTTACTCTTACTGTCATCCTCATCACTCTCAGCTTTAACGACGTTTTCCATCTGTCCTGTCATATTTACCCTTATTCTTCTCAAGTATTCCTGTCTTAAGGCCTGCCTGTCCTCAGTCTCCTCAGGATTCAGATCCCTTTCCCTTGAAAGGGCCGTATATTCATTTATCTTTTTTACCAGTTCATCGTGTTCGGTATCCATATATTTTTCCATTTTCAATCCACATCCTTTTGTTTATTATATCACCGGAAGTTAAGTTCCCTGTTAAAATCTCATACTATTCATTTTATAAAACAGGGGGACCCGTAAGGATCCCCCTGTAAAATGCTCCCGCTGTGCCGTTCACCTGCTTATTCATACCTGCTATGAGCAGGTGGGTTTCCCGCACCGTGCATGAGGCCCTCTAGGAATTAATACCGGCCGCGGCACGGGTATAGAGAATCCCGGATTAAATACGTAGGCTGAAAATCACAGGCTACACGCACACACCAGGATTTCCTTTTTTTATATAATACTACTTTTTGACTTAGATATCCATATCTTCTAGTATTTCGTCGATATCCATTTCTTTTCCGCCTTCGTAGAACATGGCCACAAACTCATAATACTCTGTATCTTCAGTGTCCATATCGTATCCGACGTACTGGATTTCAACACCTTCATCTTCCCCTATTTCTTCGAGGACTTCCCCCACGTGTTCAACTGCTATTTCGGAGAGATATTTAAGTTTTGGAGAGGTGTAGTATTCTTCTTCCTCATCCTCGTCGTCGTAAAGATAACCTTCCTCATCGAAGGCTTCCTCATCTTCGACCATTTCTTCAGCTTCCACCGCAGCTTCAGGGATTATAATCTCATCTTCCGGTTCACTTTCTTCAATATCTTCCGGAGTGAGATTTTCAGTCATGGGTGCCGCATCATCTTCCTGCTGTGCAAAAACTTCAGATGCTGCAATTTCTTCATCGTCAAAATCATAGAAGAATCTTAATACCAGTAAACCTTCCTCATCCTTTAAAACCTCGATGTCGCTTATATCCGCTTCATCAAGAAGAGCCGTGATCCTGTTTTTGTCCAGCATAAAAATATCCTCCGTGATTATGGTTAATTTATGGTTTTATTATTGTATAGAATAGATGGACTTCACTATTTAATTTTCGTTATAAAGAAGTTTTGCATATTCCTTTTTGACTTCATTAAATTCTTCGTCGTTTTCCACTGCATTGTATTCAGGGTTTCCCTCTGAATCAAAATCAGTTCTGAAGAGGAATTCATCATCCTCATTTTCACTGTCTCTTAAAATCAGGTATTCAGTTTCCCCGAGATAAATTTTTGCTGCAATTTCAAGTTCGACAGTATTGCCATCCTCATCCCTGAACTTCATTACAGTTTCTTCTTCCGGCACATTTATTTCTTCATTTAAATCACTTACTATATTTTCTTCAGATCCTGAATTAACAGGTAAATCTTTTTCCTGCATCGATTCTCCCTTCCTGAAAAAGGATAAACTATTAATATCTACATTCCTTCTTTCAGTATCATCCTAAATATACCATGAAAAAATATGGAACCCTGGTTTTTCCATGGAAATTAAGAAAATTGTAATATTGGTGATAAGTATTAAACCTCAGTTGATCTTCCAAAGTATTCCATTACTTGATGTTTCATCTACTGCTTCTTTTTAAGGATATATTCGAGGTGAAGAGCCCTTGTAAGGGATACGTATTTAAGGCTTAAATCAAGGTCTGAGTCACTGAATGAGTCTTCGTCAATCAGTACCACACAGTCAAATTCCAGCCCCTTTGTCATATATGAAGGCATTATTATCCTCTTTAATGACTTTGCGTGTATATCTGAATTTTTACCCACTGACAGTACCATTTCAGGGAAGTCTTTTTTCAAAATTTTATGGACTTCCATTGCTTCCCCCTCGGCCCTAGTCACTAGGGCAAGGGTGTTTCTCCCTTCCTTTGCCATGGTTTCTTCAATTTTTCTTATAATCCCCGGCAGTTCTCCATCACGGTATTCAATCCTCTCCGGTTTTTTCCCGTGTCTTAATACCGGAACTGCTTCCTTTATATTCTTGTCCATTTTCTTTAGAGTGATGTTTGCTTCTTCTATTATTTCAACCGTTGATCTGTAACTCTGTTTCAGCTGTCTGAATGATTCATTACCCCTGAAGACGGGACTTAAATCGCTCCACTGTCTTATTCCCTTGTATGAATAAATACCCTGGGCCAGATCCCCAACCATTGTTACTGAATCCTGTCTCGAGAGATTCCTTATAACTTCAGCTTCAAGGGGAGAATAGTCCTGTGCCTCATCCACTACAATATGGGAAAAAATCTTTCCCGGACCTTCAGTAAGTATCTTAAGGTACATTATGGGACCAAGATCATCTCCAGTTATTTTATCTTTTTCTGGCCCGGTAATCATTTTGAATTCTTCAGGTGAAGTTTCAATTCCGGCATCTGCCAGAGCTTTCTCAATGAATTCAGTGTCCATGATGTAATGAGAATAAAGTTCTGGAATCTTCTTCATCCTGCATGACTTAAACCATGATTTCAGCGCTTTTGAAGACTCTGAAGGAAGTTCCTTGATTATCCTGTCCCTTTCATCGTAGGCTTCTATAATCTTTGCCCTTTTTTCTTTTTCACTGCCCTCATATATATTCTTGATAACCCTGACTTTTCTGTCATAGGAAGAAGTGAGACTGACGGCAGCTTTTTCCCTTCTCTCCTTAAGATTTTTCTTAGTGTAGGATTCGAGCATCTTAAGTCTTTCAGTGATGTTTAAATGTGAGAGGGATTCACTGAATAACTTTCTCAGTTCATCGGATGTATATAGTATTTCCCCCGATGCTTCAATTCCGGTATCTGGAATAATACTGTCCCTGTAATCATCTGCCATTGCACGGATTACCTCTGTAAAGGAATAACTTCCCTTTATTCCTGAAACTTTTGACAGAAGAATTCCTGCTTCATCACCTTCGAGGACAGATTTCAATATTTCATCCCTAGTCAGATTGTATTTTTTAAGTCCCGTTTCCTTCAGTACAAGATCTTCAAAAGTGGTCTGAATGACTCCGTTACTTCCAAGGTCAGGAAGTACTTCTGAAATGTATTCAAGAAAAAGTCTGTTGGGCGCAATTATACATACATCCATATCAGTAAGGGTATCCCTGTGTTTATATAGAAGGTAGGAGAGCCTGTGGAGTGCGACAGTGGTTTTACCGGCTCCTGCAGCTCCCTGAAGGATAATAGGTATGTTCTTTTCAGCCCTTATTATTTCATTCTGTTCCTTTGCTATCGTTGCAACAATTTCCTTTAATTTTTCACCGGAGGATTCTTCAAGGTTTATCCTTAAGAATTCATCATCGAGGACATTACCTTCTCCTTCAGACTGAGGAGTAATGATACTGTCGCCCTCATCAAAATATCTGTCGATTAAAGGAAGTTCATCCTTTGTATATGTAAATCTCCTTTTGAGGGAAAAATCCCCTTCTATGAACCCACCCGGAGCTTTATATTCACTTCGTCCGAGGGTTCCCGAATAATAGAGGTCAGATATTGGAGCTCTCCAGTCTGTTACAAGGTAATCGGCAGTATCAGGATCCACCACAGAGTGCTTACCGATATATAGGGTTTCCTTTTCAGCCTGTGTCCTTGCCCGGAAATCAATACGCCCGAAATATGGCTTTCCATGGGCCTCTGTGAATTCTTCCCTTCTTTTTTTCATGCCAGAAAGATTGAAGAATACATTCTCATATTCCTGGGAATAAGTTCCCCCGGCTTTTTTATACTCAGTGCCTGTCCTTTCCTCAAGAAGAGCAATTTCAGTCTCTTCCTTCTTCAGAAAATCAGTAATCCATCTCCTTACACTGCCAAGATGATCCTGTTCATTCTTAAGTTCCATTTACCTTCACCTCCTTAAAATACGGATAAACATCTTAACATATCAGAGGTGTAATGTCACCATTCTTGCTTTGGTCAAAATATCAATACATAAATCCCCAGATTTCCCATTATATATTTTTCGTTTAAAGCGTAAGTAAATTACTGTTTATTTTCCTGTTTCAATTAAATTAAAGATAAATATTATGAATATTTATAAGCTTTGAACGTAGTAATTAATGCTTTAATTTATCTTAAAATAATTATTTTTAAGATAAATATCCCTTTATAGGAGAGGTATGAAAATTGAGAAAAACCCTGAGAAATCTGATTTTAGGTTTTAGTGTATCTTCCATGTTACTTAACGTAATTTCATTATCAGCTGATTATCATAATAGTGCATATGCACAGGGATATAATCAGGAGAAACCTTCATTTACAAATATGACATACGATGAACTGCCTGAAAATATAAGAAAACTTCTCGTAAATTTCCCGCAGTATACAACCTTCATCTATCAGAAATCCAAAAACGATGTAAGGCTAAAGGGTAATTTCGATGCGGTAATGCCTCCTCTTAAATTGGGCGATAACAGCGAAATGTTCGGCAATTATGGGGCAAATTATTCAATACTTCACTTTCCCGAAGAACCAATGATTGATTTTTATGAGAATTCTGATTCCTCCGATGGTGAAGAAGACAGATCTGATTCTCCTAACAAATATCATTACGGTAAATTTATGGGAAGATATGGCAATAAACTTGAAATGGTTTTTTACAGATATCCCCGCCAGATATTTGCCTATAACGATAAACTTCAGGATTACCCCGGACTTGATGTCGAAGTTATGAGAGATCTTATGCTGACTCTTATGGGTTATAAGTCCACCGGCCTGTTCAGAAGCTACCATACAAATTCATGGATAGACGGCTCGCTTTTTG
>JBDHVQ010000076.1:0-8965 GCA_039809845.1 Clostridiaceae bacterium
AACTTCGGTAAAACAGACAGCCATGAATTTGATAAGAATGAAGTAAGGATGATGATAACTTACACTCTTATTTAAACAGGAACATATGGCAGCATAAGAATGTGGACTATATTTACCATTTACAGAAAAGTTAATGCATATTCTTTTTAGTAAACATATAATTAAATAAAGTTCAAAAACATCCATTTTTTATTAAAATTGAGTTAACTAATTATAAATACTGGTCTTTATAATCATATTTTATGTTGGCATATCAGAGAAATATAATAGATGTAATCTATTGGATTTTTGGCAGCTTTGGGGATAAAGAAACTCCTAAACCACCTACAGATCCAAAACCTGATACAGGAACAAAACCAGATCCGAAACCTGAAAATAACGGAACCAAGCCTGATGGAAACGGAACAAAGCCTGGGGATAACGGAACCAAGCCTGATGGAAACGGAACAAAGCCTGGGGACAATGGAACAAAGCCTGGGGATGATGGAACAGAGCCTGGCGAATGTGAGAATCCTGTGGCAGTAGAAAAGCCAGAAGTTGAAGCACCTGTTTTTGCTGAAAGACCTGCTCGTGAAGTAAGTGTTGAAGTATCCAGGTCTTCTGTTCTTACGCAGACTGGTGTTGCTGACAATTCACTTATATTCCACTTTGGAAGCATTACCACTCTTGCTGGATTAAGCATGCTTGTTCTTAAGAAGAAAAGATAATAATCTGTACTACCGGACATTCTGTATATTTTTGATATGCAGAGGGTCCTTTGTTTATTTACTGTGATGATATGGTAAAATATGTATGGGAACCTGTGTTCTTATTTTTGAAGCAGGTTTCCATATTTTTACTGTAACTCAGCTGTTTTTTTATATTCAGAGGAAATGAAATGGAAAATAAAGATATAAGTAACACTGGTTCTGTACCTGATGCTAAGGATTTTGTCCACCTTCATCTGCATACAGAATATTCCCTCCTTGACGGATCGGGAAAAATTGAAAAGATGGTCAGGAGAGCGAAGGAACTTGGAATGAAGTCTCTTGCCATAACTGACCATGGAGCCATGTATGGATGTGTTGAATTCTATAAAGCCTGTAAGAAGGAAGGAATAAAACCGATAATCGGGTGTGAGATATATACCTGTTCAGGCAATATGGATGACAGGACTCTTACAAACAATACTATCCATCACCTGGTTCTATTGTGTAAGAATGAAACCGGATACCAGAACCTAATGAAGATTGTAAGTGAGGGCTCCATAAGGGGATTTTACTATAAACCGAGGGTTGACCATGCTTTTTTAAAAGAACACAGCGAAGGTCTCATAGCACTTTCTGCCTGTCTTGGCGGAGAAGTGCAGGAAAACCTGAATCACGGAAACCCTGAAAGGGCTCGTGAGGATGCTATATTCTACAGGGATACTTTTAAGGATGGTTTTTACCTTGAGCTTCAGGACCACGGTCTTCTTGAACAGAAGAAAGTAAACGGGCTGAATATTGAACTGGCTGAGGAACTTGGAATTCCCCTTGTGTGCACCAATGACGTGCATTACATCGAAAAAGAGGATTACCGTGCACATGATATTCTTTTATGCATACAGACAGTTGCGGCGGTTGATGAGTCAGACAGGATGAAATATCCTTCCCATGAGTTTTATCTTAAATCTCCGGAGGAGATGCACCGTATTTTTTCATATGTCCCGGAAGCTCTTGAAAATACACAGAAGATAGCTTCAGAATGTAACTTCGACTATGAATTCCATATCAGCAGGCTTCCGGAATTCATACTTCCAGAGGGTACTGACCATACTGAATACCTGAGGGAGAGGACCTATGAGGGGCTTATTTTAAAATACCCGGAACTTAAAGAACTTAAAGAAAGAAATCTTAAGGGCAGGGAAGCTGTGGATGAGGTCACAAAACTTTCTCATGAAAGGGAGGAAGTAAGAGTCATTGCTGACCGTCTTGAATACGAACTATCTGTATTGAGTTCCATGGGATATGTGGATTATTTTCTGATTGTCTGGGATTTTATCAAATTTGCGGATGATTCCGGAATTCCCACGGGAGCCGGGAGAGGTTCTGCCGCGGCTTCCATAATAGCCTATGCCCTCAATATCACAAAGATAGATCCCATTAAATACAACCTCCTCTTTGAAAGATTTTTGAATCCTGAAAGGGTATCTATGCCTGATATAGATTCTGACTTCTGCTATGAAAGAAGGCAGGAAGTCATCGATTATGTCGTGGATAAATACGGCAAGGACAACGTAGCACAGATCATCACATTCGGAACCATGGCTGCAAGGGCAGCAATAAGGGATGTGGGCCGCGCCATGGCTTACCCCTACGGTGAAGTTGACCAGATAGCAAAGATGATACCTCAGGTTTTGAATATCACAATAGACGGTGCCCTTGAAATGAATAAGGAACTCAAAAGTCTGTATGACGGTGATAAAAGAGTAAAAGACCTTATCGATATCGCCAGAAAACTCGAAGGACTTCCCAGGCATTCCTCGACCCATGCTGCAGGGGTTGTCATTTCAGGGAAGGAACTTGTGGAATATGTTCCCTTACAGAAGAATGACGAAGCAGTTGTCACACAGTTCCCCATGGGAACCCTTGAGGAACTCGGATTATTAAAGATGGACTTTTTAGGTCTTAGGACCCTCACTGTTTTAAAAGACGCACAGGACATGGTTTTTAGAAACAGGGGAATAAAAGTAAGTACCGATTCACTCGATTTCATGGATGAGAGTGTGTACCACATGATAGGGGAAGGAAAGACAGTGGGGGTATTCCAGCTTGAATCACCCGGTATGACATCCTTTATGAAGGAATTAAAACCGGAGTCCCTTGAGGATATAATAGCAGGGATATCTCTTTACCGGCCGGGACCCATGGCTGAAATTCCAAGGTATATTGAAAACAAGAATAATCCGGAAAAGGTAAAATACGTAACCCCGGAACTTGAACACATCCTCGACGTGACATACGGAGTCATGGTTTACCAGGAACAGGTAATGCAGACCGTAAGGGACCTTGCAGGTTACAGTCTTGGCCGTGCCGATATGGTAAGAAGAGCCATGAGCAAGAAAAAGCACGATGTCATGGAGATGGAAAGGGTAAATTTCATAGAAGGAATAACAGGTGATGACGGAAATATCATAGTACCCGGAACAAGAAGAAACGGAATAAACGATGAAGCTGCAAATATAATATTTGACCAGATGCAGGACTTTGCATCATATGCATTCAATAAGGCCCATGCGGCAGCCTATGCCGTAATAGGATACCAGACTGCATATCTTATGAGATATTATCCGACCGAATTCATTGCCGCCATGCTCAATTCCTTCATAGGGAACATGGAGAAGGCAAACTTCTACATAAGATATGCAAAATCCATTGGGATTGAGCTCCTCCCTCCTGATATCAACGAAAGCGGTGAAAGGTTCACAGTATCAGGAAACAGCATAAGATTCGGTTTAGGCGGAATCAAAAACCTCGGAATAGGAGTCATAAGGGGAATAATAAACATAAGGGAAAAGGACGGAAAGTTCAGATCCTTCAATGAATTCATGGACAGGTGCGATACTGCAGGACTAAATAAACGTGCGGTGGAATGCATGATAAAGTCAGGCACATTTGATTCCTTTGAAATCTATAGGTCAAGACTTCTCGCAGTTTATGAGAGAATACTCGACCAGAATGCCGGGGAGAGAAAAAAGGTAATAAAAGGGCAGATATCCTTCTTCCAGATGATGGAAGAAAACGGAGAAGAAGCCGGAGCGTCACTTTCTGTTCCCATGCCGGAGCTCGATGATTTCGGACTTAAGGAAAAACTTCAGATGGAAAAGGAAATGACAGGTCTTTATCTCTCAGGACATCCACTCGATGAAGTGAAAGAAGAAACAGAAGCCATAAGATCCATGGAAATAGGAGATATCATATCAGGCACAAGCCTTGATGAAGTCGGAGAAGAAGCAGGACTTACAGCAGAAATTGAAAAAAGTCAGACCCTTAAAATCCGCGATGGAATGAAAGTCACAGTAGCCGGAATAGTTTCCTCTGTCAATGTCAAGGTTACGAGAAATTCCCAGATGATGGCATTCATGGAAATTGAGGACCTTACGGGAACCGCAGAAGTCATAGTCTTTCCCAAAACTTACGACAGTGTGAGCCATCTTTTAAGGGAAGATGCCATAATGGCAGTCAAGGGCAGACTGCAGATGAGAGAAGATGAAGAAACCAAGATAATTGCAGAAGATATTTTTATCGTGGAAAAGGATGAATCACTTTCTTCCGGCTCATCAGGGGATGAAAAAGAAAAGGACGGGATACAGACTGCAGGTAATAATGAATACTTAACTGACGGGAAAGACGACATGGAAAATTTTGTCCGTGAAGAAAAAGCAAAGTACAGTGCCCATAATCACCACTCTGAATGGGAGAAAAAAGAAGCCATGTTTTCAGATGAAAACCATGGTGGAATACAGGAAGTTTCAGACAGAAAGATATACTTAAGATTCGGCGATCTTTCAACTGCCAGGGTAACACTTCATGCTATGAAGTCATTCATGAAGAAAAACAAGGGAAATACACCTGTATATATCTATTCAGCTGAAGATAAAAAGGCTTTCAGGCTATCAGAAAAAGACTGGCTCAATGAAACAGAAGATGTCATCCATACTCTTAAAATCAAGCTGGGATCAGATAATGTAAAGACAGTTTAGTAGTCTATGGATACACGTTTATTATTTCTGATCATACAGGTATAAAACATTATCATTAATAATAATTACTGCTGCTGATGCAGTGAGTTACTATAAATAATCCTGGTACCGGAGAATATTCTCCGGTGCTTTTTTCTTTTCTTACAGACAAATACCTGGATAACTGAAGCAGAACCCGGGAATTGAAATGGGGTCTTTAAAATAAATCATGGAAGAATTTAAAAGGGAGAAACAATATCGGTGTTTCATTGTCAACTCCATGAGAACTAAGGGTAAAAATACAATTAATTAATCAGTGGTTTGAGTGAATCTGATTTTCAAAGTAGTATCATTGTTTTATGGGTTAGTCATGAATGGATGGTCCTTAATATATCCGGGGCATTATTTTCGGATTCATAATTTTACTTTTTATTTTCAGAAAAATACCGGGATTTAAAAGTTACAAGAGGTGCAAAAATGGGTAACAGTAAGAGGATGTATGAAAATGACAATATCATAGTTTACTGGGATGGGGAAAAATGTATGCATTCAGGGGAATGCGTAAAGGCATGCCCAGGTGTTTTCAATCCGGACAGAAGGCCATGGATAGATTTAAGTCAGGATACTGATGAAAATACGGTTGGAGCCATCAAGGGATGTCCTTCAGGGGCACTCCAGTACAAAATAAAAAATGAAGGAGAGAAAGAATTGCTGAAAATTGTTTTTGAACCTGAATCAAAGAGAAGTGCAGCATATGAGTGTGAGGATTTTGTCGGTGAATGTACCTATTCTGAATCACCCGGATTATGGATTATAGACCATACATCGGTAAATCCTGAATACAAAGGACATGGAATCGGATCAAAACTCGTACTTGAACTTATTGAAGAAGCGAGAAAAAATGATCTTAAAATAATGCCGCTTTGTCCCTTTGCGGCAAAGGAATTCAGGGAACACCCTGAATATGGTGACGTGCTGAAAAAATAACCGTGGTTTAATAACGAGGGAGAATTTTTATGTCGATACATGAAAGTTCTCCTTCTTGAAGACATATTACTTAATAGCTGCATGGTTATCAGTTCCACGGATGTCTGTTGTATACTTGTGATAAGTATTTATAACTTTAAAATCTTTTTGTTTACCTTAAGCACCATATTTTAACAGTATATGGGTGGATGTTGATGGTGATGAAAAATACAATAAAAGCACAGGGAAGATACTTATAATTTATAATCAGAGTTTCATACAGATTATGTTCTGTATATTTCAAGAGGAAAACGCATGAAAAAAATAGCAGTACTTACAAGCGGCGGAGATGCTCCGGGAATGAATGCCTGTATAAGGGCGGTAGTAAGGACTGCCCTTGAACGTGAACTTGAGGTGATGGGAGTCGAAAGAGGTTTTTACGGCCTTCTGAACGGTGAAATCAAAAATATGGACAGAAAGAGTGTTTCTGACATCATATTCAAGGGCGGTACGATTCTTAAGACTGCAAGACTCGACAACTTCAAGGATGTTGAAGTCCAGAAAAAAGCTGCCCAGGTACTGAAGATATTCGGTATAGAAGGACTCATTGTCATAGGCGGCGACGGTTCATTCAGGGGAGCGAAAGCCCTTGCAGAGCTTGGTATCAATACAATAGGGATTCCTGGAACGATAGACAATGACCTTGCATATACAGATTATACTCTTGGGTTTGACACTGCCGTAAATACAGTACTTGAGGCCATAAGTAAGTTGAAGGATACTTCTGCATCCCATGAAAGGGTATCAGTTGTGGAAGTCATGGGGAGAAAATGCGGTGATATAGCACTTTATTCAGGCATCGCAGGCGGAGCTGAAATGATCATAGTCCCAGAAGACCCCATGAACATCGATGAGATTGCAAGGGTAATACTGGAGGGCAAAGCAATAGGAAAACACCACTACCTTATTCTCATGGCTGAAGGTGTCGGAGGTGCCCATGACCTTGCCAGGGAAGTTGAAGAAATATCACAGCTTGAGACAAGGGTAACGGTCCTCGGCCATATTCAGAGGGGCGGATCTCCTTCGGCTGCGGATTCTCTTCTTGCCGCAAAGTTCGGAAATTATGCTGTGGATCTTCTGATCGGGGGGAAGACATCGAGAGTAGTCGGAATAAAAGACAACCAGATAATGGATATGGATATCCATGAAGCTCTGGAGGTGGAACCGGTATTTCAGGAAAACCTCCTAGACATTGCAATGGAAATATCTTAAAAGAGGTGACGTATGTTAAGAAAGACAAAAATAGTATGTACCATAGGACCGGCAACTGATACGGAAGATATGATAAGGGAACTCTTCAGAAAAGGAATGAATGTATCAAGGCATAACTTTTCCCACGGTACCCATGAGACGCATAAAGCTACAATGGACAGGGTTAAAAAGGTAGCAAAAGAGCTCGGTGTAAACTATGCGGTCATACTCGACACCAAGGGCCCTGAAATTAGGCTCGGTAAATTCAGGGACAAAAAGGTTATCTTAAAGGAAGGTTCCGAAGTTACTGTTGTAGGTGGCGGGGATTTCCCGGGTGACGAAAAGAGATTTGCAATAACTTATAGGAATCTGGGGAATCTCAAAAAGGGCGACCATATACTCATAAATGACGGCCTGGTTGACCTTGAGGTACTTTCAACTGAAGGTAATGAAGCAAGATGTATAGTCAGAAATTCCGGAGAAGTTGCAGACCACAAGAATGCCAATCTTCCCGGAATTGTCACGGATCTTCCGTCTCTTACAGAACAGGACGAAGATGATCTTAAATTCGGGATAGAAAATGATGTGGATATCGTTGCGGCTTCATTTATAAGAAAGGCACAGGATGTCCTTGCCATAAGAAAGGTCCTCCATAAATACGGCGGGGAACACATCCACATATATTCAAAAATAGAAAACCAGGAAGGTGTGGATAACCTACACGAAATTATAAAATATTCAGACGGGATAATGGTTGCAAGGGGTGACATGGGAGTTGAGATTCCCATAGAAAAAGTACCCATTATACAGAAAAGGATAATTGAACTCTGTAACATGGAAGGAAAACCTGTAATCACTGCCACCCAGATGCTCGATTCCATGATAAGAAACCCAAGACCTACAAGGGCTGAAGTTTCAGACGTTGCCAATGCCATAATGGACGGATCTGATGCAGTGATGCTATCAGGTGAAACAGCATCGGGAAAATATCCCCTCGAGGCATGTGCGACAATGGCTCATATTGCCCTGGAAGTTGAAGGCGGTATAAACTACCAGGAACTTCTCATGGAAAAACTTGAAAACCAGGGCAATACAGTCCAGTCAGCCATTTCATCATCAGTTGCGATATCTGCAAACAGACTGGATGCAAAGGCTATAATAACAGGAACCCAGAGCGGAAGTACAGCCAGAAACATAGCTAAATTCAGACCCAAGTGCACCATCATTGCAGTGACACCAAATGAAGATGTTGCGAGGAAACTCTGCTTAAACTGGGGAGTATATCCTATCCTGTCAGAGACATTCAAATCGACGGATGAACTTATAGAAAAGACCACCCAGGCAGCTGAACAGAAAGGTTTTGTCAAAAACGGAGATCTTGTGGTAATTTCGGCAGGAATTCCTGTAAACTATGTAGGTTCAACCAATATGATGAAAATACACCTCATAGGCGATATTCTCCTTAAGGGCAAAAAGAGGGAACAGGAAAAGGGAATAAGGACAGGTACAGCTGTACATGTTAAAAACTTCATGGAAGCGGAAGAAAACATGGATTCAGGAGATATCATGATTGTTCCTGAACTGACAGACGAATACATTCCACTCATGCCTGAAACATCAGCAGTTATTGTAGAATCAGATAAAATCGGTCCTGAAATAGCTACGATGTGTATTGAGATGGAAATACCAATAATCTATTCCGCAAAGAACGTCTTTAATCTCATAAAAAACGGCACCATGGTTACTGTTGACGGCAAGAGGGGCCTTGTTCTGGCAGGTACAATCCCTGATACAATGAATTAGTAACAAAAAATTTACAATTATAAAAAACGTTGGTATTAAAAAGAAATAGTGCTGTTCATAAAAATATAACAAAAATTTACAAAAGATTTACATTTATATGCATTATCTGATGTTAATATTTACTTACGAAAACGAATCAACGGCAACTGATTCTATTCACCCTTTGGAAACACCCACACCGGGTGTTTTTCTTTTTGGTTTTTCTTTATTGGATTGTCTTTTTCTGAAAGATAAATAGATGCA
>JBDHVQ010000077.1:0-8965 GCA_039809845.1 Clostridiaceae bacterium
AGGGAAAGTTCTGCCATATCCTCTGCATTCATATAACAGTCAGGAACATTCATGTTAAGACTTTTAAGACTTTTAAGTACGACTTCCCCTGAATCCGATGGAGTACATATATAATCCTTATATTTCATATTTCCTCTTTGTTACTTTTTTCGGTTCACCATTTTAACTGCGAGGGATTTTCTTTTAAGAAGATTCAGTATACCCTTGCGGTCAATTTTCTCACCGATTATCACAAGGGTGTTGTTAATATTGCGGGAATCTGATATTTCGCGGCTTCCAGTAGTAACAGAAATGAATTTCCTTTCTTTCCCCTCACTGATTTGACCTTTGATTCTCAGTACATTTCCATATTTACCGCCCATGAGTTTCTTAAGGAAATCATCCGTTTCTCTTCTTTCCTTCAGAAAAACATCCCGTACTGAAAGGGAAGAAAATTCTATTCTCCTTCCACTGAAATTACTCATATTTTCGCTGTTTAATGGATCAGGATCCATATCAAACTTTTCAATGGATGATGCTTCTCCTGAAATGTTGTTTTTCCTGGTGATTAATGAAATGAGTTCATCATTTTCAATCTTTCTGAAGTCTTTTGTTGTTATGAGAGCATCAGAATTAAGTGCTTTTATTGATTCCTCAATATTTTTAAGCTCTTCGTCTTCAGGATGTCCCGTTTCTTCTTCAATGAGTTCATTTTTTGTAAGAAAAACTGCATCTGAATACTTTATCTGATCTTTATAGAATTCACCGAAGCTTTCTGTAAAATCCATGAATACTGAAGATTCTGCCAAAGTGACCTTATATATGTCATCTATATATCCCTCTTCATTTTTAACTTCTTCAATGATTTCAAGAATGCCTGACAGTGTACTCACACCTGAAGGTTCAATGAGGAGCCATTGAGGTTCAATGTCACTCAATATATTCTTCAGCCCTTTTTTGAATTCAGTAAGAAGGGAGCAGCATATGCATCCTTTTACCATTTCAAGGACAGGTACTTCATTTATCAGATATCCGTCTATACCGGTTTCCCCGAATTCATTTTCAAGTACTGCTTTTTTCCCGGAAAGGAGGGGAAGCACCTTATTTAAAAAGGTGGTCTTCCCCGCTCCTAAAAATCCGGATATTACGATGACCTTAGTCATTAAAGCATCTCTATGAATGCTGAAAGCCTTGTTGTAAGCTGCCCTATATCAGTTGTTGAATAGTCAGTTTCTATATTGATGTAAGACTTTCCTGCATCCCTTACAACTTCTTTTACTGTATATGTTTCTATCGCATATGGATGGCATGACTGGAGAACCATGTCCACTACACCGTCGACCTTATATTCTTCCATCTTTCTTCTTAGAAGATCCATTCTGCCTTCATTGGGGCTCATGCATGAACACCCTATGTTGAGGTACTTGTGTGCAAGTGCATCGTAAACGTCGGGGTTTGACTCATCGACATTTTCTTCAACTGCCTTTCCACCTGTACAGTTTTCAAAGTAAACCACGTATGCACCGTTGTCTTCAATGGCCTTTATTACTTTTTCAGTTGCTCCGCCCACAGGACAACCTGTAAGGAGGATCCTCGGTTTTTTCGGGAGTTTGTTTTCAGGAAGTTCAGCCTCAGTGAGTATCTTTTCCCTTATTGCTTTTAATTCCTTTATTGATTCTTCCTTGTTGAATTTGAATGTTGCACCGTATAAAACCTTGAAAAGGTCATATCCTGTAACCGGAGGCGGATCCATCTTCATCACTTCATAAAGATTCTTAAGAGCCTGTCTTTCTTCATTTCTTAATTTAACTGCATTTTTAATGTCTTCTTCAGTTATTGTCTTGTCAAAAGTCTCTTCGAGCTTTTCCTTAAGCCTTACTATTTCTGCCTTCCATAGTTTATATGTCTCATCGGTCACATTTCCGTTGGGTAGCTGCATAACGTGCACAGGCTTGAATCTTCCCATTAGTTCGTACATCTTCTTCTTACCGTCACAGGTTGTTTCACCCACTACAAGATCTGCAAAGTAAAAATAGGGACACTTGTCGGCTTTTGCAAAGCCGTAGCTTGATTTTATAAGTGGACAGAGGTTCTTCGGAAGATCTTTTTCTGCTTCACCTATAAGTTCATCACTGGTTGAACAGAGGGATACAGTCCCCGCTCCCATTGCAAGTGCAAGTTCCTGGGGCATGAATGTACAGTATGATCCTATAAGTATATTTCCGCCTTCCTTGAATTCCTTAGCTTTTAAAAATCCTGTCTTTCTCGCATCTGAAAATTCTTCAAATATTTCCGGTAGTTCATTTACTAGCTGCATTGTTTCTCTCCTTTTATTCCCCGAATAAAATAAATTTCTCTGTTATTTAAATAATATACAGTTAAGATTATAGTTATCCATTTAACTATGTTCAATTATGCATAACCCGCTTATTTACTTCATTCAGCCACTGTCCATGGTTACATGGCATATATAATATTATGGTATATATATATTCCATCTCCCTATACCCGAGCATATTACTCGAAATATCCTCTTTATTTATAAAATGCGGCAAAAAAGGAAGGGATTATACAATCTGATGTATAATCTCTTCCTTTAAAAAGGTATATATAATGTCAGCTGGTTATTACTGAACCTTCTTTTCACTTCTCCAGAGAGTAAGTGACTTTTTGAATGTCTCTGCAAGACCTGAATCGCTGTATGTAAGTACGTTGGATTTATAGAATACTGATGAAATCCAGAGACATGCCACCATGAAAATGAGTGAAATTACTATGGAAAGTATTATTTCAAAGTCTGATACTAGTCCCGCAGCCGTACGGAACGGCATGACAAAGGGAGTGAAAAGCGGTATCTGGGAGGATACCCGGACGAGCATGTTGTTTGGTGATGCAAAGGCAAACATTCCGATATAGAATCCAACAAGGGCTGTCATGGTAACAGGAAGAATCATCTTCGGTACGTCTTCCGTCCTTGATACGAGTGATCCTACAAAACCTGCGAGAGAAGTATATATAAGCACCCCGATTACTGCATATATTATACTTAAGCCCACCATATTGCCCGCGGATGAGAATAATCCTGAAAGTGTCATACCTTCCGGGAGAATATTCTTGATTATTCCTGTTCTTAATACAATCTGTCTTCCCACTATGAAAAGAACGAGGTAAATGAATAACTGGGTCAATATCACAAGGCCAATTCCGAGCATCTTTCCGGCAAAGTGAGTGGATGCTTTTACTGAAGATAAGATTATCTCCATTATCCTCGAACCTTTTTCGGCTGCAATTTCCTGGGAAATAATACTTACGTAGTTCATTATGAACATGAACACCACGACGGTTACAAAATAAGCCAGGAATCTTTTAACAAAACTTTCCGGGTCATTTTCATCTCTGACGGTAATCTTTCCGTCCTCAGATACTGTGGCCCTCATGGTTTTCATATTCACTGAAGAATTTTTTATTAGTGATGCGTCTTCCGGAGATATTCCCTTTTCCCTTGCTATGAGTTTTAATTCCGCTTCATTAAGGGCATTTTCTATTCCGGTCATGTTAATGTTTTTTGAACTTGGTGTTTTTATAAATGAAGGAAGGATTCTGTCTTTTGCTCTTTCAATCTTAAGGATTCCGTCCACATTTTTGTCTTTTAATTCATTCAGTCCTGCATTTTCATCGGATGGCACTGTAAAAGTCATGGAAGGAGAAAAGTTTTTAAGTGAAGCCAGTACTTCTTCATCGGCACCGACCACTGCAACATTTCCAGAATCCGTGCCTCCTGTTTCCTTCTCCATTACGTTTCCTATAACAAAAATGATTCCCATTATGACAATCGGCATTAAAACCATGGTAATGAATGAACCTGATTTTACATTCTTTCTGTAGACTTCCTTTATGATGACCCAGAGTTTGCTGTTTCTATTCATGTTTTTCACCTGCCTTTATTTTGAATATTTCCTCAAGTCCCGGTGGCTGGTTGGAGAACTTTTCAATATATCTGCCCTTGGTAATTTCTTTAAAGAGCATTTCCTTGTCCGCCTCAGGGGAAATCTTCAGGGTATAGTTTCCGTTCCCTTTTCCTGAAACTCCAAGTACACCTGGGAGAGCTGCAAGTTCCTTTTCATCAAGGTTATCGGATTCAACATAGATCCTCGTCCTTCCGAAGGATTCTCTTACTTCATCGACTGTCCCATAAAGTACCCTTTTTCCTTCATGGATCATGAGGAGCCTGTCGCAGATATCTTCCACATTGGACATGTTGTGACTTGAAAAGAGGATTGTGCTTCCTTTTTTCTTAAGATCGATGATTCCCTTTTTTAAAAATTCAGCATTTACCGGGTCAAGTCCTGAAAATGGTTCATCGAGAATGATGAGTTTCGGTTCATGGATAAGGGTTGCGATAAGCTGTACCTTCTGCTGGTTTCCCTTTGAAAGTGTCTTAACCTTGTCAGTCTTTTTTCCTTTTACATTGAACTTTTCCATCCATTCATCAATTTTTGAAGAAACATCTTTCCTATCCATTCCTCTTAATTCACCGAAGTAGCATATCTGCTGTTCAATGGTTAATTTGTCGTAAAGACCTCTCTCCTCAGGAAGATAACCCACGGTATCGTAGACCTTGTGCTTCAGTTCTTCCCCGTTCCAGAGGACCTTTCCGCCTTTTTCAGGAGTCAGAAGATTTAAGATCATCCTGAACATGGTGGTCTTGCCCGATCCGTTCTGTCCTATAATACCCATTATCTCACCGTCGTGTGCCTCCAGTGAGACATCGTCCACCGCAGTCAGCGTTCCGAAAGTCTTGGTAAGGTTTTTTGCTTCAAGCATATTTTTTATCCCTCCGATAATACTGTTTATAAAAATCTGTTTTAGAACTTTTTCCCATATTTGCTGGTTTTTCTGTCACCTGATAAATGAATTCCCCCATCAGAGTTTTCTGTCGTACCAGAAAACCATGAAGAGCTGGATCAGGTTTAAGACTACAACCGATGACAGAATGGCAAGGGCTATATTTTCATCATAAAAAGAAGCGATACCACCTGCTGTGACACCAAGGACCGTGTAAACAACGGATGCAGTTCTTGAAGCGATGTTTTTCACGTTGTTATTTCTCTCATCGGTTTCCCTGATCATCATTTTTTTAAGAATTTCAGGTTTTTTCAAAGCATAAACTGAAATTCCCGTGTACACGGCAACTACTGTGGATATACCTGTAAGAAGTCCTGCAAAGAAATGCGGACCGTTTCCGTCAAAATAAGTAAATGTCAGTATATTTTCGGCAATGCTGATAATGATAATAAAAGCTCCGATCATTATTCTTTTCCTGAGGGTACTTTTAAACTTCTCCATCATTCCTCCACCACTTCACTGAAATCAAAAACTTCTTCTATCGTTATGCCGAAAAACCTCGCGATCTTATATGCAAGTACGAGACTTGCAGTATACCTTCCGTTTTCAAGAGATATAATGGTCTGCCTTGTAACCCCTAATCTGTCCCCAAGCTCCTGCTGGGTAAGCTTTTCTTTTTTTCTCAGCTCAGATATTCTGTTTTTCAAATCCATCCCTCACTGATTTTTATCCATTCTGTTTACTTTTTCTGTTTTTTTATTCCGTGCTTCCAGACTATCTGTATCGGTATATGTTTCTATTTTGTATAGTCGGCTTTACAACAAAAAGTATAGTGCGCTTTACTTTTAGAGTCAAGTGTATTTTACATTAAATCTCGTTTAAAACTCTTGCTTACTTATTTATTCACTTTCTTACTCAATTACTCCTTCATTCCTTTATTCATTCACTACTTCATTCATTTACTCACCTGCATCTCATAACTTAGAATGCGGATAGGGATAATGTGATAAAATCAAGGAAAATGAAGGAAGATACAGAGGAGAGAATACTTTGGATATAATGCCGCTTTCAAAAGAAGAATGGAGAGAGCTCTTTCAGTTCTGGATACGGGAGGACCCTGTATCTGAAGAAGATTTTGATTATTTTTACGGGCTGAACATCCCCGCTTTTCAAAAATCCCTTATTTATACAGCAAGGGAAGACGGAAGGATTATAGGATATGTTCGCTGTATCAAAGACTCAGACTTTGCATTGTTTGTAAGAGATATTGAGATTGAAGAAGATTACCAGGGTCTGGGCATAGCAGAGAATATACTTGAAGCGATCAGAGAAGATTATTGTGAATTGGAATTATATTATTTAAGCTTCAACCGTGATGAAGATATGTATTATAAATCCCTGGGTCTTAATAAAACAGGTAATATTTATAAATGACGGTTAAAAACCCGCTGATAATTCTAATCTGATGGATCATATTATCTGCGGGCTTTTTATAGTATTTTTGTAATCAAAGGAGAAACTGGCTGCTGTGTAAAATAGAAGATAAAATATAAGTGCTTTGGTGAAGTCACAGTAACTTTTTTGTTTTTCTGTCTTTGATTTCTTCTTTTTTAGAGTGGCGGTATTTTAATATTCTGGTTTGGTCTAGTCTTCTCTTTCCTTACCCCTGAAGAAAAGGGCTACAGTTCCGGGACCCGTGTGGGCTCCTATGGTGGTGCCTATTGAATTTATTATGACATTCCCTTTCTGGTTGGGAAACTTTTCTTCAATAAGATTTCTAACAGCTTCTGCATCCTTAAGACATGCTGAATGGGAAATAAGGCATCTTCCGCTGTAGTTTAATCCATCTTCTGCATTTTCTTCCATTTTCTGTACTACAGTCTTTACTGCAAGCTTTTTGCCCTGTACTTTTTTTCTCGGTATGAGTTTACCTTCCCTGTCGACATTGAGCAGCGGACATATTTTAAGGACTGTACCGAACCATCCTGATGCCTTGGATATTCTTCCGCCCTTGACATAGAAAGTAAGATCCGTCGAGAAAAACCAGTGGTTTATTTTAAGTCTTTCTGAAAGTGCAAAGTCCTTTACTTCATCTACTGATTTTCCCTTATCCCTTTCGTCTGCAAGTTCTTCCATTAAAAGTCCATAGCCTGAGGAAGCTCCGAGTGAGTCGACGATATAAAGTTTTCTTTCAGGATATTTTTCCTTTAATTCTTCTGCAGCAATGACTGCCGAATTGTATGTTCCTGAAATCCCTGAAGAGAGTGTCACATGGAGTACATCTTTCCCTTCTTTTAAAAAGCTCTCAAAGTAGTTTAAATATTCTTCTGAATTTACCTGGGATGTCCTTGTGGATGCACCGTTTTCCATTGCTTTATAAAAATCTTCAAAGCTAATGGATTTTCCGAGATCATCGGGATATTCCTTATCATCCAGAAAGAAGTGGAATGGTATCCAGCTTATGTTCCTTTCTTTTAGCTGTTCTGCTGTAAGGTCAGCCGTCGAACAGCAGCTTAGTACAAACTGAGGATTGTTCATTTTTCTACCTCTTGAAAATATATTCTTATAACTTGTCCCGTAAGTCATCTTAACCTACGGGACTCTTTACTACATTATAGATGGGTTATGGCTCATTGTTCAATGACATATGTTTATATTGTTCCTAACTGTTCTTTTTATCCCTCATCTTTTTCAGGGCTTCTGACTTTCTTATGAGTATTTTTGCCATATCCCTTACTGCATCTTCTGATCCTTCCCTCGGGGTGAATTTTCCGTCGGTGAATTCTGTGTATATGCTGAATGTAATGTTCCTTGAAATTGCAAATACATCGAGTACTGAAAGGAGTGATCTTAAAGCAACCTGGGATGCAAGTCCGCCGTTTCCGCCGTAGCTTACGATTGCTGCAGCTTTGCCGAAGAATTCAGGTGCTATATGGTCCATGGCATTTTTAAATGCACCGGGATAACTTCTGTTGTATTCAGGAATTACAAAAATAAAACCATCCATTTCATCTATCTTCTTTGAAAACTTTACAGCTTCCGGATATTCATACTGTCTGTTCAGGGCAGCCGGTGAAACTGACCCTTCAAAGAGAGGCAGATTGAAGTCCTTGATATCAATAACCTCAAATTCAGCTTCTTCAACCTGTCCTCCCACATTCTTCATTATCCAGTCTGTTATCTGTGTATTCACCCTGTTTTTCCTGATGCTTCCTGTAATAATTCCTATCTTTACCATTTCATATACCTTCCTTTTTGTTATTTTAAAGCCCCTTAAAGAAAAATATTATCCCTCAAGGGCATAGAAATAAAATATTATCCATGAAACTTTGGATGTCACGGGATATTACCACATCTTCAATATATTCAAATATTCATATGGCATATATGGTATACCCATGACTCCATCATACCCCACAGAAAGGAAATATTATGAAAGCTTATAATAAGTTAAAAGTTATTCCACAGTTCCCCATATTTTCCTGAATTCTTCGGAAGATTCCATGACTTCGCTGAAGGTTCCTGTCGCCTCAGGCCTGCCGTCTTTTAAAACGAGTATTCTGTCTGCATTTTTCAGTGCTGCGTGTCTTGTTGTCACTGCGATCCTCGTCCTGTTTCTCTTTTTTAAACTGCTCCAGAGCTTTTCTTCAGTAACCACATCGAGGGCAGATGATACATCGTCGAGCATGAAGACTTCTGAGTCGTGGTATAGCATCCTTGCTACGGCAACCCTCTGTTTCTGGCCGCCTGAGAGTTTCACTCCCTTTGATCCTATAAGGGTATCAGCTCCATTTTCCATGTTAAGGAGGTCTTCACTCAATACTGCATCCTCACATGCTTCCCTGAATTTTTCTTCATCATACGGTCTTCCGAGGACTATGTTTTCTTTTACTGTCATAGAAAAAAGATTGGGTGTCTGGGATGTTAGGCTTCCAAAGGGTGGAATAAGTCCGGTTTCAGTGATGTCTTCATCTCCGTAGAGTATTTTCCCGCCGTCTGCTTCCTTGTTACCTGAGATTGTTTTTAAAAGCACGGATTTTCCGGATCCTATCCTTCCTGTTACCGCAAGAAACTCTCCCTCATTTACAGTCAGACCGACTTCTTTTATACCGCTGTTTCCACTGAATGTCGATGATAAACC
>JBDHVQ010000078.1:0-8784 GCA_039809845.1 Clostridiaceae bacterium
TAAGTAAGTAAGTAAGTAAGTAAGTAAGTAAGTAAGTAAGTAAGTAAGTAAGTAAGTAAGTAAGTAAGTAAGTAAGTCTAAAAAGAAAATTTCATATCAGTCATGGAATAAGAAAAGTACTTATCAGGAAAATTAAGAGCATAAAAGTTAGGATCATAAAAGTTAATTCAAAAAGTAAAAGCAGTATTAACATATAAGTATAAGGAACAGAGCAGTAAATCAGGCATTACCAAAAATATCCGCAGAGGATAACCTAAAGGGGATTATTAAGTGAAAGATCTTGTAAACAGAAAACTTACGGAAGAAGAATTTTTTGAAGAGAGAAAAGAAGTCCTGGCTCAGTGGCCCACAGGAAAAGATGTGGACCTTCAGAAAGCAGTGGATTATTTAAAGAATATACCTGAACATAAGAACTTTGCACTGAAGATGAAAAAGGCAAAGGAAAACAATATTACACTCGCACAGCCAAGGGCAGGTGTTGCGCTTATTTCTGAACACATTACACTTCTTAAATACCTCCAGGACGAAGGCGGTGCGGATCTTTTACCTTCAACAATCGACTCCTACACAAGGCAGAACAGATATGACGAATGTCAGGTGGGTATAGAAGAATCTTTAAAAGCGGGAAGATCACTATTAAACGGATTCCCGGGGGTAAACCACGGTGTTGAAGGATGCCGTGAAGTATTTGAAGCGGTAAATCTTCCTCTCCAGGCAAGGCACGGTACACCTGATGCAAGACTTTTAAGTGAAATAATCCATGCTGCAGGCTGGACTTCAAATGAAGGCGGAGCAATATCCTACAATATCCCTTATGCAAAGTCAGTTACAATTGAAAAGACAGTGAGAGACTGGCAGTACTGTGACAGACTCGTAGGATTCTACGAAGAACAGGGAATCTCAATAAACAGGGAACCATTTGGTCCTCTTACAGGAACTCTTGTACCTCCTTCAACTTCCAATGCTGTTGCAATAGTTGAAGCACTCCTTGCAGCTGAGCAGGGGGTTAAGAACGTAACTGTAGGTTACGGACAGTGCGGTAATGTAATACAGGACGTTGCCGCAATAAGGGCTCTTGAGGAACAGACAAGGGAATACCTGCACCAGGCAGGTTTCAATGATGTATTTGTAACAACAGTATTCCACCAGTGGATGGGAGGATTCCCCGAGGATGAATCCAGGGCTTTCGGACTTATATCCCTTGGTGCGATGACAGCTGCGCTTTCAGGAGCGACCAAGGTAATAGTGAAGACTCCACACGAAGCAATAGGAGTTCCTACAAAGGAAGCCAATGCACAGGGTATCAAGGATACAAAGATGGTACTTAACCTCCTTGAAGGACAGAGATTACCTTCTTCAGTTGAATTAAAGACTGAAATTGAACTCATTAAGGCAGAAGTCAAGTGTATCGTGGACGGTGTCTATGCAGCCGGCATGGGAGACCTTGCAAAGGGAACAGTCAAAGCATTTGAAATGGGAGTTATGGATATACCGTTTGCTCCATCAAAGTTCAACCAGGGTAAGATGATGCCTGCAAGGGACAACTCAGGTGCAATAAGATACCTCATGTTCGGAAATATTCCCTTCACACGTGAAATCAAGGATATCAATAACAGAAAGCTTTCAGAAAGAGCAAAATCTGAAAACAGGGAGGTCGGTTTCCAGATGACAGTTGATGATATATATGCAGTAGGAAGAGGAAAGCTCATAGGAAGACCTGCAAAGAAACCTACTAAGGGACACTTTGAGTAAGAATCATATGTAACCGGATCAAAATATTATCAGTAAATTCCAGAAGCATAGTTAAAGTCATTTTAAAATAATCAGCCAGAGAAAAAACAGGAGAAAAAAATGAAAATCGTTGATGTTGTATTGTCAGAAGGTACCACAGGATTTTATTTCGATGACCAGAAGGCAATAAAAAAGGGAGCCAAGTCAGACGGCATATTCTACGAAGGTGAACCTGTAACTGAAGGTTTCCAGTCTGTAAGACAGAAAGGTGAATCAATATCAGTTATGATAATCCTTGAAGACGGTCAGGTCGCATTCGGTGACTGTGCTGCCGTACAGTATTCAGGAGCCGGCGGAAGAGACCCCTTATTCCTTGCAGAAGACTTTATTCCGGTTATAAAGGAAAAGATAGTTCCTAAGCTTATAGGAAGAGAAATCACAACCTTTAAGGAAATGGCTGAAGAAATCGACAGGATGGAAGATAACGGAAAGAAATTCCATACTGCAATAAGATACGGTGTTACCCAGGCGCTTCTCGATGCAGTTGCAAAGACAAGACACATCACCATGGCTGAAGTTGTAAGGGATGAATATAATACCGGAGTTGAAATAAAGAGAATTCCGATATTCACACAGTCAGGGGATGACAGATACAACAACGTAGACAAAATGATAATAAAGGGTGCTGACGTTATGCCCCATGCCCTTATCAACAACGTTGAGACAAAGCTTGGCAAAAACGGTGAAATATTAAAGGAATATGCAGGCTGGTTAAGGGACAGGGTTTCTGAAAAGAAATCCGGTGAAGGATATATGCCTATATTCCATATAGACGTATACGGAACAATCGGAGCTGCATTTGACAATGACTTTAAGAAAGTCGCTGAATACATCAAAGACCTCGGAGACACTGTAAAGCCATATCATTTAAGAATCGAAGGACCCTGCGATGTTGACGAAAGGGAAGGACAGATCAAGGCACTTGCTGAAATCTGTAAGAATTTAAAGGAAATGGGTTCAGATGTTGAAATAGTTGCAGATGAATGGTGTAACACATACGAAGACGTCGTTGACTTTGCCGATGCGGATTCTGGTGATATGCTCCAGGTAAAGACACCGGATTTAGGCGGTGTAAACAACACCATAGAAGCTCTTCTTTACTGCAGGAAGGCAGGCAAGGGAGCTTACTGCGGAGGTACATGCAACGAAACTGACAGATCTTCACAGGTTCTCACTAACATTGCCATGGCATGCGGAGCTGCACAGTGTCTTGCAAAGCCTGGTATGGGTGTCGATGAAGGCTACATGATAGTAAACAACGAAATGAACAGGGTTGTAGCATTGGCTGACAGAAAAAGCAGGATGAAATAGACCACGGTATTAAAATCAGGATAAATTCAAGAGATAGTCAAAGCCTGCAGACCTGCAGTAAAGCCTGCGGAAAAGTAATCTGCAGGCTTTCACTTTTTATCATCATAAAAATACAGAATATTACCCTAGAGGTATGGGAGAGAAAAAAATGAAGGAAATACAGGCTGAGAAAATAACCGAAGCTGTAAAAAAACTTGCGATAGATGCAAATTACCACCTTCCCGAAGATGTGAAGAAAAAGCTTCAGGAACAGCAGAAGAAGGAAAAATGGATACTTGCATCGGATACTCTCGGAAGAATAATAAGCAATGCGGAACTTGCATCCTCTGAAGGTCTGCCCATGTGCCAGGATACAGGACTTGCCGTCGTGTTCATTGAAATAGGACAGGATGTGCATGTAACCGGCGGATACATTGAAGATGCTGTAAATGAGGGAATAAGACAGGGATACAGGGATGGTTTTTTAAGAAAATCAGTGGTGAAGGATCCTCTTAACCGTGTGAATACAGGAGATAATACTCCGGCTGTCATAAACTACTCTGTGGTTCCCGGTGATGGATTAAAGATCACTGTGGCTCCCAAGGGATTCGGTTCAGAAAACATGAGTCAGATGAAGATGCTTAAACCATCGGACGGAATAGAAGGGGTAAAGGAATTCATCCTTAAAGTATGTAAGGAAGCAGGACCCAATCCATGTCCTCCCATTGTGGTGGGAGTGGGAATCGGGGGAAGCTTTGACAAGGCTGCAGCCCTTGCGAAGAAATCACTCATGAGACCTGTGGATCAGCACAATGAGAATCCCTTCTATGCATCTCTTGAAGAAGAAATGCTCGAAAAGGTAAACAGGCTGGGTATAGGGCCACAGGGGTACGGCGGACTTACGACTGCAATTGCATGTGCAATTGAATATTACCCTACTCATATAGCAGGATTACCGGTTGCTGTAAATATCAACTGTCATGCAACAAGACATAAGTCAATTACACTTTAGAAGGGGGAGAAAATGGAAACGAACAATGAAATCAAATATATAGAAACCCCCTTAACTGAGGAAAAGACAAAGGATCTTAAGGCCGGAGATATAGTCATGCTCTCCGGAGTCATATATACAGGCCGTGACGCAGCCCACAAGAGATTCATTGAAGCAATAGAAAAAGGGGAAGACCTGCCCTTTGATATTAAAGATCAGATCATATACTTTGTAGGCCCTACACCTACAATGCCCGGTCATGTCTTTGGTTCGGCAGGACCCACTACCTCCTACAGGATGGATGCCTATTCACCAAAACTTCTGGATCTCGGGTTAAAGGGTATGATAGGCAAGGGTCTTCGAAATGATGAAGTCAAGGATGCCATAGTAAGGAACAAGGCAGTTTATTTTGCTGCAATAGGAGGCCTCGGTGCAACCATAGGAAAATCTGTCACTGAATCTGAACTAATAGCCTATGAGGATCTTGGAGCGGAAGCTGTAAGAAGGCTTGTTGTAAAAGACTTCCCGGTAACGGTAATCATAGACACCGAAGGAAATGACCTCTATGAACAGGGACAGGCTGCCTATCTTAAATGGAGGGATGAGAATGAAAATAACGAGTCCCTCTAGGGCAGGGTCCCAGGAATCAAACGATATACTGATTATCATGTATCCTTCAGACAGGAGGGAGATCCAGCTTGAATCGATCGTCGGTGAACAGTTCGGGGATGCCATTGAAAAAACAATAAATGAGACCCTTAATGAACTCGGAATAGAAAATGTAAGGGTTGAAGCCTACGACAAAGGGGCCCTGGATTACTGCATAAGGGCAAGGGTAAAGGCATGCGTTAAAAGGGGGAAGGGAGAATGAAGGGATTAAGAAGAACATTCCAGTTCATACCCTCGAGTAACCCGGGTATGCTGCAGACTGCCGATATCCTCGGAGCTGATTCCATCATATTTGACCTTGAAGATGCAGTAGCCATAACTGAAAAGGACAGCGCCGCTGCTCTTTTAAGGGAAGCACTTCTGTCCTTTGACTATAAAAATATTGAAACTGTTGTAAGGATTAACCCTCCTGAAACTGAATTCGGCAAAAAGGATTTTGAAAGTCTTAAAGGTCTTCCGGTGGATGGAATAATGGTACCGAAAGCTACGGTTGAGACCATGAAACTTGCCCTTGAACTCGGGGAAATCAATGATTTTAGGGGTACCTACATTCCCCTTATAGAAACTGCCATGGGTGTTGAAGAAGTATATGAAATAATAAGACTCTCTGACAGGATCGACGGAATACTCTTAGGAGGGGAAGATCTGACTTCTGACCTTGGGGTAGTGAGAACAAAGGAAGGCAATGAAATAAACTACGCAAGGACAAGGGTAGTATCTGCCTGCAAGGCAGGAAAGATCACTGCCATAGATACTCCTTTTACTGATACAGATGATATAGAGGGTTTACGAAAAGATACTGAATATGCCAAATCCATCGGTATGAATGCAAAGTCATCCATAAGTCCGAGACATATAGATACAATACACGAAGTATTCAGACCCCTTGAAAAGGACGTAAGGTATGCTTTAAGGGTAATGGAAGCAAAGGACCTTGCTGCAAAGGAAGGAAGAGGTGTATTTTCTCTAAACGGAAAGATGGTGGATGCTCCTATAATAATGAGGGCAGAGGAAGTTATAAGGACTTCTGAAAAACTTGGTATTATAAAGGACGGTGAATACATTGGATAGAAATATTCCGGATTTTATTGAAGGATACGGAGAGGTTAAAAGAACAGGCAATCTCTTCGACAGAGCACTCCTTAAGGAAACTGCAGGGAGAAATGTAAGAATGTATGAACCGGGTCATAACAAGATGAGGGAATCCATAGCTGAAGTCTTAAGGGAAATTGATCTTAAGGACGGGGCTACGGTTTCTTTCCACCACCATTTAAGAAACGGTGATTTTGTACTTAATCTTGTAATGTCCGAAATAGAAAAAATGGGATTAAAAGATATAACTGTTGCGGCTTCTTCCATATTCCCATGTCATGAGATACTAGTAAGGCTGATAGACAACGGGACTGTAACGGGTATAAAAACTGCCTATATGTCAGGACCTGTAGCATGTGCAGTTTCTGAAGGAAGACTTAAAAACCCTGCTGTTCTGATGACCCACGGTGGCAGGGCAAGGTCCATCATGGAAGGCGAAACTCATATAGATGCCGCATTCATTGCAGCGCCTGGATGTGACAGGCTTGGGAATATCAACGGTGTCACCGGTAAGGCTGCATGCGGGGCACTGGGTTATGCAATAGCCGATGCTGAATATGCAGATAAGGTAGTGGCCATTACTGATGATATAGTCGATTATCCTCTATATCCCCAGGAAATAAAACAGAATGTGGTGGACTATGTGGTAAAGGTAGATTCCATAGGGGACCCCAAGGGAATAGTATCAGGAACTACCCAGGTGACAAAAGACCCGGTGGGTCTTAAAATTGCATCAGATACAATGAAAGTTCTTGCAGCTTCAGGTCTTTTAAAAGAAGGATTCTCATTCCAGACTGGAGCAGGCGGTATATCCCTGGCAGTAGCAAAGGAACTTGAGACCTGGATGAAGAAGAATGAAATTAAAGGAAGCTTCGTATCAGGAGGTATCACAGGATACATAGTAAACATGATGGAAGAAGGTCTGTTCAAAGCCCTGTATGATGTGCAGTGTTTTGACCTTGAAGCTGTGAGAAGCTACAGGGAAAACAGGAATCACCTCCCCATGAGTGCAGATCTATACGGAAACCCTCATAACTCAGGATGTGTCACCAATGATCTTGATATAGTAATCCTCGGGGCAACGGAAGTGGATCTAAACTTCAATGTCAATGTGACCACAGGGTCCGATGGAAGAATAATGGGAGGATCGGGCGGACACGCAGATACCGCTGCAGGAGCAAAACTTACTGTTATAGTATCAAAACTATTTTCAGCAAGAACCCCCCTCATTAAAGACCATGTAACGACACTTACAACTCCAGGTAAAACCGTGGATGTAATAGTAACCGAGAGGGGAACTGCAGTAAACCCATTGAGACAGGACCTCATAGAACAGTTTAAAAAGAAAAATCTTCCCTTCATGACTATAGAAGAATTAAAGGAAGTAAGTGACAGGTTTACCGGAACTCCAAACCCTGTAAAAACAGATGATAAAATAGTTGCCATATCCCAGTACCGGGATGGATCTGTAAGTGATGTAATAAGGAAGGTAATTAAATAGCAGTATTTAAAGACATATCTGAAGTTTAAATATCCTTATAAAATATTTTTACAATTTTCAGACAGGAAAATTTCGTTTAAAAACCCTATAACTCAATAAAATAATTATGGTAAACTACTCATAAAAATTATTTTATTCAAGTCATCATCAAATGCTGATTTTGAATGATGACTTGCTTTATTTTTGCAGAAACGTATTTGCTGATCATTCCTGTTTCCTTATTAAAATAAAATTTGATTATTTTATTTCTTTATAGTAAAGATAAGGTTTTTATGATAATATTATGCACAATTAAATATATTTTAATACTTTTTAGGCATATCAAAACTTATTGATATAATATTCAAATTTACGGAAAAATGTTAATAAAACGGTAAGAGCATAAGTTTATTTAGCATTGGAATCTATTTTTTGAAATGAAATTTAATTTACGGAGGAATTTCTATGGCAATTGTCGTATAAATAACAAAATTGGAAATTGTTTGGTTTTGTAAAGAACAAAGTATCACTAAAAAGTATTTTTAAAGGAGAAAGTATAATTGAGAAAACACATTAAACCAAGCTTGAGTCTTTTGCTCGTATTAGCTTTTATTATTGGATTGATTCCAATAAATATTAGGGCTGTTCCGGGTGAAGCTGCAACTACTTCGACAACAGGAGTAACTGTGGGAGACGTCAAAAACATCGTCCAGACAATTGACAATACGGATACGCTGAATGAATTCTGCCAGAGAATACTAACAGGAAGTTTAACTCTTGAGTGGCCTCAACCACAAAACTTTGTGGACATTGTGGTTATACAGGATTTTTCTGGTTCATTCAAAGGTTCCATTACAAATGTTGGAAAAGCCATCGAAAAAATAGCCTCCAATTTAAATATGGGTACAGATATAGATGGAAAATCTCCAAAAGACCGAGTGATGTTCGTTGCATATCAAGGTGGAGAAGGGTATGTCAATATTAATGGTGGCATACCTACATATCCAAATGATAATAGGGTTCCATTATATGGTTATGGTGATTCAGTATATAATTATGCATATAAAGTTGAAGCCTCTGATCTTTTTGTCAGTCGCAATAATATTTCTTCTTATATAACCAGCAATTATAGTGCGGACAAAGCCAATGGAGGCACACCAACTGTAGATGGGATGAGATTGGCACAAACACAGTATGCAGCAAAAACTCCTACAAACCTTAATTATAATAATAAGCAATATACAATTAATGGCAATAACAGGAATAGACAAACAATATATATTTTAATAACAGATGGAGTAGCTAATACTTCTAAGTACAGTAATCTGCCGGATGAATCAAAAAAGCTCCTCAGACTTTACACGAGTGATAATAATCCTCTTAACTCCCCGTATATACCTGGAGGCAGGAGTTTCACAGACAATACACAATGGAAAAATCTAAACTATTACTATTATTTAAATAATAATTA
>JBDHVQ010000079.1:0-8755 GCA_039809845.1 Clostridiaceae bacterium
ATTATGTGGAGGTAGGCTTATGACCGGAGTTGAAATTGATTTTGTGGTAAAGGATTCAGTTGCAGCCCTTGAACTTTATAAGAAGTTCCTTGAAGTTGAAGTAATTGAGGCAACAGACCTTGAAAAAGGGACGAATGAGGCGGTGTTTACTGTATACGGTACAAGATTCCACATGCTTGATGAAAACCCTCAGTATGGACTAAATGCACCATCAGAGGATTCAAACGGATCCATGTGGATCAATGTTCTTACTGAAGATATCAGATCCACGTTTAAAAAAGCAGTGGATGCAGGATGTTCGGTAATACAGGAACTTACAGAACTTCCGGATTTTGGTGTTTCAAATGCGGTTATTAAAGATCCCTTCGGATATGTCTGGATGTTCCATGAAATCCAAAGAATAGTCAGCTTTGAGGAAAGAGTGGAACACTTCAGGAACGAGGAAGAAAAGATGAAAAAAGAGAGGAATGAATAAATTCAGTTGTTAAATATTTAAACTATGCTGAAAAATGGAGGATCGGTATGGAATCAAAAGACGGAAAGATTAAAGTGAGAAGTGATAAATTCCCTAAAAGAATTCTTGCAGGAATTAGAAAGGGACCTGAAATGGATCTTGATTATGCCGAAGTATGGAATCAGTTTACAGGAGATCCAAATTTTCCAAGACTAATGGAATTCGGAGGTGAAATGGCAGCAGCTGTCATTTCAATGAACGAAGACGGTGAAGCTGAATATATGGCCGGAACTTTTATTACTGACAGGTACAACGCAGAGGATCTTGAATTCGATGTGCTTGAAATACCAGGAGGGACATATCTTGCAGCAGAAACCATAGGTCCTGTCCCTCAGTCAATCCATAATGCATGGGAATATATTTTCAGCGATGTACTCTCCACTGGTAAATACGGCATGACAAATACCCCTTCCCTTGAAGTTTATCCTCAGGGTAAGGATATGTCAGGGGAAGACTACGTAATGGAGATTGAAGTTCCTGTAACTGTTGCCGGTGAAGAAGAATTCAGTTAAATTCAGTTAAATTCAGTTGAATTCATTTGATTTATTTAACTGAAAAAATTCAATTTCTGAAATGAACTCATGGAAGGATTAAAGACTTAAAAAGAAGAAGTGAAGCCAGATACACTTGGTTTCACTTCTTCTTTTTATGGAATTATTTTTAAATTTCCTGTCATTTCTGAAATTCCAGTCATTATTCGGATAAATGTTATTTTGGGATTTTATCTCTGTACGACCTTTATGTTTTCAACCCTCGGGTCTTCTGTGCCCTGTACATAAAGTCCTGTAGCCTTAAGATCACCCACATACCTCACTATTTCTTCAGTGATTACTTCACCGGGGCAGAGGACTGGGATACCCGGTGGATAGGCCATCAGGAATTCTCCTGAGACTTCACCTACTGAATCTTCAAGGGGTACGGATACTTTCTGTCCGTTGAATGCTTCCCTTGGTATAAGTACCTGTTTTGGTATTTCGGGTATATCTATAAAGTCAGGTTTTCTTCCTGCCTTGTCCATGTATTCTTCCGAAATTTCCTTCAGTGCTTCTATGAGTTTATCCATATGTTCTTTTGTATCACCGAAGGATCCCACTGCAAGGACATTATAAAGATCCGAAAGTTCCATCTGTATGTGGTACTTGTTTGAAAGGATCATATCGAGGTCAAATCCTGTTATTCCAAGATCCCTGCATGTGATGCAAATCTTTGTGGGGTCTATTGCAAATACACCGGGTCTTCCCAGAAGTTCAATGCCGAAGCAGTAAAAACCGGGTATCTTGTTGATTTCTTCCCTGGCATACTGGGCAAGATCAATTGCATAATCCAGTAATTCCTTTCCTTCAAGTGCAATCTGCCTTCTCGATGTGTCGAGGGAAGCCAGCAGGATGTAGGAAGGTGAAGTGGTCTGAAGGAGATTCATTATGGCCTGTACTCTTTCTGTGTCGACGTATTTTGTCCTCACGTGGAGTAAAGACCCTTGGGTCAGTGCTCCTATTATCTTATGGGTGGACTGTGTGCAAAGATCGGCACCTGCTTCCAGTGCAGACATCGGCAGCTGGTCGTTGAATTTAAGGTGCGGTCCGTGTGCCTCATCCACTATTAACGGAATGTCGTAGGAATGGACTATATCAGCTATTGTCTTTAAATCCGTACTGACTCCGTAATATGTAGGGTTTATTACCAGTACTGCCTTGGCATGTGGATTTTCCTTAAGTGTCTGTTCCACGGTTTCAGGAAGTACTCCGTTTGCAATTCCGAGGTTTTTGTCAAGTTCGGGCTGCATGTAAACCGGAATGGCCCCCGAGAGGATTATGCCGGCTGTAACTGATTTGTGTACATTTCTTGGAACTATTATGGTGTCACCTTCACTGACCACTGACATAATCATTGCCTGTATGGCCCCTGATGTACCGTGGATTGAAAAGAAAGTAGCATCTGCACCATAGGCATCGGCAGCGAGTGCCTGTGCTTCCTTTATGGGACCTGTGGGGTGGTGTAAACTGTCCACAAGCTTGAATACTGTAACATCTATTTTGAATGGATTGGGTCCTATAAAATCCTTGAATTCTCTGTCAGCTCCGTAACCCTGCTTGTGACCCGGAACATGAAAGGGTATTGTACCCCTGTTGACATATTCCATAAGTGCATCAAACAGAGGAGTCTCGTTCTGGTTAAGTTTGTACAAATCTGATTGTCACCTTCCTCTCTAGACACTTAAACAGTTTAATTATATGGTAAAACACCGGGGTGTTCAATGATAATAATGATGAGCGTTTTTACCGTTTGAATTTTAGGTTAACCCCGAAATACTGCGGGTGAATACATAGTATAATGGTAAAAGTATGAAAAGAAAAGGGAAGGGATAATGAATGATCTTAACTTCCCGGAAAACTTCAGGAGGAAAATATGGATTACAGAAAAATTTTCAGCCAGTGGAAAACAGATGATTCTATACTCGAAGAATACAGAAAAGAACTTTCTTTATTAACAGATGAAAAAGATATTGAAGACAGGTTCTACAGGGAACTTGAATTCGGGACTGCGGGTCTTCGCGGAATTTTAGGTGCGGGAACCAACAGGATGAATGAACATACAGTGGGAAAAGCAGCCGAAGGATTTTCAAGATATTTAAAGAAGAAATACGGCAGTGCAAAAGTAGCTGTAGCTTACGATTCGAGGATCAAATCCCCGGAATTTGCGAAGATTTCAGCGAGGATTTTAGCTTCAGGAGGACACCATGTATTTCTCTACGACTCTTTAAGGCCTGTGCCTCTTTTAAGTTTTGCAGTCAGGGATTTAAAATGCCAGGGCGGGATAGTAATTACAGCATCCCATAATCCCAAGGAATACAACGGCTTCAAGGTATATTCAGGATACGGCGGTCAGGTTACTGACGACGAGGCAAAGATGATTCTCGAAGAAATAGGAAATATAAAATCCTACTCTGGAATCAAGGCTATGGATTATGATGAAGCGGTTAAAGAAGGTCTCATATCCATAATAGGGAAGGAAGTGGACGATAAGTACAGGACCCTCATGGAAGGCCTGACTGTCAGAAAATCCATGGTTAAGGATCATGCGCCTGAACTAAAAATAATTTATACTCCTCTTCACGGGTCAGGATTAAAACCTGTTACTGGTCTTTTAACTTCCCTCGGTTATGAGGATTTGACTGTCGTAAAGGAACAGGCGGAACCTGATGGAACTTTTCCGACAGCTCCTTACCCCAATCCTGAAAATCCCGAAGTTTTTGAACTCGCACTGAAACTGAAGGAAAAAATCGGTGCGGATATTATCTTTGCAACGGATCCCGATGCTGACAGGATCGGACTAATCGTTACCGACGGCGCCGGAAATAACCGTGTCCTCACGGGAAACCAGACAGGTATGCTCCTTACCCACTATCTTCTCATGTCCCTTGAAGAAGAGGGGAAGCTTCCCGATGATGCAGCAGTTATAAAGACCGTTGTTTCAACTGACAGTGTAAAAAAGATATGTGACAGTTATAATACAACTCTCTTTGATGTTCTTACAGGGTTTAAATACATAGGTGAGAAGATAGAAGAATTTATAGAAAAGAAAAGCCATACATTTATTTTCGGTTTTGAAGAAAGTTACGGTTACCTTGTGGGAGACTATGTAAGGGATAAGGATGCCGTTGTAACATCAATGATGGTCTGTGAGATGGCACTTTATTATAAGCTCAAAGGAATGAATCTCTGGGATGCTCTGATTTCTGTTTATGAAAAGTACGGTTTCTTTGAAGAAGGAATAATTTCCTATACGAAGAAGGGAATTGAAGGAGCTGCACTTATAATCAAATCCATGGATTTTTTCAGAAATCTTGAACTGAAAGAAATAATGGGTTCGCCGGCTGTAAAAAAGATCGATTACCTCACAGGAATGATTCACGATCTTAAGACAGGGACAGTTTCAGCGACAGATCTTCCTTCCTCCAACGTAATAAAATTCATGGCAGAGGATGATTCCTGGTTTGTCATAAGACCTTCAGGAACTGAACCCAAAATGAAGGCATATATGGCAGTTAAGGGGAATACACTGGAAGACGCGGAAATCAAAAATGCATCATTCAGAGAATATGTGGATATGCTCGTAAAAAAATCCTTCGGAGAGACTGAATAACAATATGAAAGATTTTAAAGATAAACTGTCAAGACTCCTTTTCCTTGAATTCAACAAGGACAAGGCTGAAGAACTATTCGGAGTTAAGTTAACATCCGAAGATCTGTATTTACCTGTAAATCCTGAATTTCTGGTAAATAAGGTTAAGGAAGGAGATTCCCTTAAAAACCTTCCTCTCAATGAATTTATTGTAGGAATGGCATATGCTGCGGGTTCTGATGAGGATTTCAAATATCTCCCGGAATACAAGAAGATCCTCTTTAATTTTCCTGAGGCTGAAAAAATAATAAAGGCTAAAACAGCTGAACTTACAAAGTCAGAGAATAAATCAGAAGACGTGATAATCATGCTCATGGGGTTGAATGAAATATTCGGGGGGAATGATACGGAAGATATTCTCCTTTCCTTCCTCGAGGAAAAGTCACTGAAAAACCCTGAATACAATGATCTTGCGCTGAAATATTCTGATATTGCGGTTGAAAATAAAAACAGGAACGGTCATCTTATCAAAGGTTCAGTTCTGTCTTCCATGGGCAAAAGAGGAGAAGCCCTTACTGAACTCCGTGAATATATAAGGCAGGGCGGTGAAGAAACTCCTGAACTCACACTTAAAATGGATGAAATGAAAAGACAGGAAGACCTTGAAAATGCATACAGCCTCATAGCGGAAAAACCTTCAGAAGCCCTCGCTGTAATGCTTCCATATTACAGGACGGATTCTGACAGCCCGGCGCTTTTATTCAACATTGCAAGGGCATACAGAAACCTTACCAACTACGAAAAGGCTGTCTATTATTTAAACGAAGCTTTGGCCCTGGACCCCGAATATGCAGACGTGATACACGAACTTGGAATAAACTATGCCATGATGGGCGACTATAAGACTGCGGAAGGATATTTACGCCGTGTATACGAAGCAACAAAGGAATTCGGTCCCATGTCAAACCTTATCATCGCTCTTTTCAGCCAGGGAAAAAACGATGAAGCGCAGTATCTTCTCTCAAAAGCTGAGGAAATAAAGCCCGGGGACGAAATCCTTGAAGCCATAAAAAGGACATATCTGGGTGGTCAGTAATTCTGTCATTACAGACATGTATAATAATAGATAGATGAGAACATAATAGGATTGACCGGAGAGAGAATAATGTTTATAATCTGAATAGAACAGATGTTCTTATGAGAGGAGAATTACATGCCACAGGATATCGATAAACTGAAAGCCGTGGAATCGGCTATGGGTCAGATAGAAAAACAGTTCGGAAAAGGATCCATAATGAAACTCGGCGCAAATGCCAAATTAAACCTTGATTCAATACCGACAGGTTGTCTCGACCTGGACATTGCCTTAGGAATAGGTGGTATTCCAAAGGGAAGAATAATAGAAATATACGGACCTGAATCATCAGGTAAAACTACAGTTACCCTCCATATGATAGCTGAAGCCCAGAAAAACGGAGGAATTGCCGCATTCATAGATGCAGAACATGCCCTTGATCCCCAGTATGCCGCAAAGATCGGGGTCGATATAGACAACCTCATAGTATCCCAGCCGGATACCGGTGAACAGGCTCTTGAAATCACAGAAGCCCTGGTAAGGTCAAATGCCGTCGATATAGTCGTTGTCGATTCAGTTGCAGCCCTTGTGCCCAGAGCCGAAATAGAAGGCGAAATGGGTGATGCCCATGTTGGTCTTCAGGCAAGGCTCATGTCCCAGGCTCTGAGAAAACTTACTGCTTCCATAAGCAAGTCAAACTGTTCGGTGGTATTCATAAACCAGCTTAGGGAAAAAGTCGGTGTGATGTTCGGAAATCCTGAAACAACTCCAGGGGGAAGGGCACTCAAGTTCTATTCTTCCGTAAGAATGGATGTCAGAAGAATCGACTCCATAAAGAACGGCGATGAAGTTGCAGGTAACAGGACAAGGATCAAGGTTATAAAGAATAAGGTTGCTCCTCCTTTCAGACAGGCTGAATTTGACATAATGTACAATGAAGGTATATCGAGGGTAGGAAATCTTATCGACGTAGGTGTGAAAGAGGAAATCGTAGGTAAATCAGGTGCCTGGTTCAACTACGGTGAAATAAGACTCGGACAGGGAAGGGAAAATGCCAAGCAGTACCTTAAGGATAATCCCGAAGCTGCCTTTGAGATAGAATCAAAAATCAGGGAAAAGCACGGTATGCCTCCCCTTAAAAAGCCGGACTTCACAGCAGGTGCTGCTGAAGAACCAACTTCAGAAACACCGGCCTCAGAAGTTTCTTCACCTGAAGAAGACAAGGCTGTGAAAGCGGGAAGAAAGACTAAGGAAAGTTAAATTTATATTAAAAGAGAAAACTGCGGCATCCCTTGTGGTATGCCCTTTCTTTCTTTACACCTGCTTTATAATTAATTGACACAATTTAACGGTTAAAGTACAATTAAATGGAACTATATTAGCAAAGACCAGCCAGGATTATATTTTAGGATTTCCTTCCGTTTTTAGATAATCATAAAAAAACCGGAGGAATAATAAAATGGAGAACTGGATAGCTATAGCACTTGTCGTTGTTGCAGCGGCAGTGTTTATAGCAGCGACAATAATATCAAAGAATAAACTGGGACAGGCGGATGCAAAATTAAAGGAATCTGAAGTAAGAATTGAATCAGACCTTAATGCTGCCCGTGAAAAGGCTGAAAGCCTCAGAAAGGAAGCCCTTTTAGAGGCAAAGGACGAAAATCACAGACTCAGAAATGAACTCGACAGGGAAATCAAGGAAAGAAGGGCTGAAATAACCCGCCTTGAAAAAAGAACCATACAGAAGGAAGAATCCCTCGACAGAAAGACCGAACAGCTCGAAAAAAAGGAAGAATCCCTTAACGGAAAGATTCAGACCCTTCAGGAAAAGGAAAAGGAAGTCGATGATGCACTTGGATTAAGACGTGCAGAACTCGAGAAGGTTTCCGGATATACAACTGAAGAAGCAAAAAAAGTGCTCCTCGATGAAATAAGTTCTGAAATAAGGCACGAAGCAGCCCTTCTTGTAAAGGAAATCGAAACCAAAGCCAAGGAAGAAGGGGACAGAAAGGCAAGGGAAATAATCACCACTGCCATTCAAAGATGTGCCTCAGACCATGTTTCTGAAACCACCGTCCACGTAGTATCACTTCCCAACGACGAAATGAAGGGAAGGATCATAGGAAGGGAAGGAAGAAACATAAGGACACTTGAAACATTAACAGGAGTCGATCTGATCATCGACGACACACCAGAGGCAGTAATCTTAAGCAGCTTCGATCCCATAAGGAGGGAGGTTGCCAAGAATGCACTGGAAAAACTCATTGTAGATGGCAGAATCCACCCTGCGAGAATAGAAGAAATGGTGGAAAAATCCAAGAAGGATGTCGAAAACGGCATCAAGGAAGAAGGAGAACAGGCTGCCTTTGAAGTCGGCATAGTAAACCTTCACCCTGAACTTCAGAAACTCGTCGGAAGGCTTAAATTCAGAACTTCCTACGGACAGAATGTTTTAAAGCATTCCATAGAAGTAAGTAACCTCTGCGGACTTATGGCCACTGAATTAGGACTTGATCCGACCATTGCAAAAAGAGCGGGTCTTCTCCATGACATAGGAAAAGCTGTGGACCACGAAGTGGAAGGTTCCCATGCACTTATAGGTGCGGAACTTGCGAGGAAATACCATGAAGCACCGGTAATAGTAAATGCAATAGGTGCACATCACGGCGATATGGAAATGGAAAGTCTTGAAGCGATCCTTGTCCAGGCTGCAGATGCAATAAGTGCTGCAAGGCCCGGTGCAAGACGTGAAACACTGGAAACTTACATCAAGAGACTGGAAAAACTGGAAGAAATTGCAAACTCATATGAAGGCGTGGAGAAGTCCTATGCGATCCAGGCTGGTAGAGAAATCAGAATTGTAGTTAAACCTGAAATTGTTGATGATTTGGGTGCAGCTGAAATGGCCAGAAACATCGTCAAAAGGGTTGAAAATGAACTTGAATACCCGGGACAGATTAAAATCAACGTTATTAGAGAAACTAGATCCATTGATTACGCTAAATAGTTTAAGAAGGGCAGCTTATACGGCTGTCCTTTTTAAT
>JBDHVQ010000080.1:0-8675 GCA_039809845.1 Clostridiaceae bacterium
CAGGTATATTTTCAGGGTATATTTTTAGATGTGCCTTCCCCAAGATTCTTATTGACTAACCTGCGGAGGGAATATATAATAAATGTTGTGTTATTTTGCCCCGCAGGGCTAAAAAATTATTTTTTGCTAGCGGAGGGAGGGATAAATAATGTCAGAAATCAAAGTCGGAGAAAACGAGACTCTTGAATCAGCTTTAAGAAGATTCAAGAAGAAATGTGCAAGGGCAGGGGTTCTCAGTGAGGTCAAGAAGAGAGAACACTACGAAAAGCCCAGCGTTAAAAGAAAAAAGAAGTCAGAAGCTGCCAGAAAGAGAAAGATTAAGTAATCTTTTTTAGAGGAAAAGAAAAATGACTATAAAGGAAAGGCTCCAGAAGGACTGGATTGCAGCCATGAAGGAGAAGGACAGGGATCTTTCCGGAATTCTGGGAATGGCAAAGGCCGCAATTCTTCAGGTCGAAAAAACCGACAACCGTAAGGTTGAAGATGCTGAGGCTGTTGAAATTCTCGCAAGGGAAGTCAAACAGAGAAGGGAATCCATTGAAGAATTCAAAAAGGGAAACCGCCAGGATCTCGTGGATAAGACCCAGTATGAAATTGACAGGCTCATGGAGTATCTTCCTGAGCAGCTCTCAAAGGAAGAGATTCTTGATATAATAAAGGAAAATGCCTTAAAACTGGGCGCAAATAACATGAAGGACATGGGTAAGCTCATGGGAGCCGTAAGACCCCTGACAGTTGGAAGGGCCGACGGAAAACTCGTGAGTGAACTTGTAAAAGAATATCTTAACGGACAGATTTAGGACCTGTGTTTTCGCAGGTCTTTTTCTTTTCCCATTTTTCTGTTTCCCTTTGTATATTAATGTTCTTTGCCTTAATATTTAACAAACCGTGGCAGAATGCCATAAAGGCCTGTCATGTAGTAAAATGTAAGATGAAACACAATGGAGGATGAATATTTTTGATATTAATATCCATTGATCAGCCATATTCAGTTCAATAAAATGCATTTTTACCGGAGAGATATTATGCTTAATATAGAAAATGAACAGGAAAAACTTGAAATAACACCGGAAATTGAAGAAAAACTGAAAGATGCCCTGGAAACCGTGACTTCAGGGGAAGGTGTGGAATACGACAGTGTTGTCGACCTAATATTTACAGACGATGAAGGCATAAAAAGAATCAATGAAAGTGAAAGAAATATTGATGCACCTACAGATGTACTTTCATTTCCTCTCCTTGAATACCCGGCAGGGAAAGTATATTCCGAAGTATACAGTGATGAGAATTTAAAAGACCATATGTTTTTAAATGATTCCCTGATGCTGGGCGATGTCGTGATCTCAGGTGAAAGGGCAGTAAGCCAGGCAGGAGAATACGGACACAGCATCATGAGGGAAACGGTATTTCTCTTTGTCCATTCTCTCCTCCACCTTTTAGGATACGACCACATGAATGAAGAGGACAGGAAAAAAATGAATGAAAGGGAAGATCGGTATATGACCCTTCTTGACCTTGAAAGGTAAATATTATGGATTTCCGGTTAAAGAGTCTTACAGACAGTTTCAACTATGCCATAACAGGACTTGTACATGCTGTAAGGACCCAGAGGAATATGAGGATTCACGTTATTACCGCGATAGTTGTAATGACTGCATGTCTCATCCTGGGTGTTACCAAGGCAGAATTTATTATGACCGCAATATCAGTAACCCTTGTCATATCTGCAGAACTTTTCAATACAGCCATAGAAAGTGCGGTGGATGCGACCACAAACCACTACCACCCGCTGGTTAAAATCGCAAAGAATACGGCTGCGGCGGCAGTTCTGGTGACAGCCCTCAATGCTGTGGTCGTAGGATATCTCGTCTTCTGGAACAGGATAACGGTTCTTACATACAGAGGTATTACATTCATTCACAGGACGAGCCCTTATATTACTGCAGTGGTTTTGGGTGTTGTCTGTCTCACCGTGATTTTTTTAAAGGCAACTGTGGGTGAAGGGACACCATTAAGGGGCGGGATGCCATCAGGACATTCAGCCGTTGCATTTGCCATGGCTACGATGATGAGTTACATTTCAAAAAACCACGTCATAATTACATTGGCTTTTATGCTGGCTCTCATTGTTGCCCAGTCGCGGGTTGAATCGAGGATCCACACATTCGCTGAAGTGGCGGCAGGAGCTGCCATAGGGATTTTAATAACAGTCCTTTTATTCAGTGTAATGGGTTATGTTTCCTGATAACGGAAAGATACAGGACTCTGGTTTTGGTTACAGTTTTATTGTTGGTATTGTATAAAAAAAGGCGGGAAATAAATGGAATATAAAAAAGATGAAAGAAGTGCAGCTTCAGGAGTAACTTCAGGTGCAGCTTCAAGAGTAATTTCAGATGATGTGATGATAAAGGAACTTATAGCGGAAGGCTTGAGATCCAGGGAATCAGCCTATGCACCCTATTCGGGGTTTAAGGTGGGAGCTGCAGTTTTGGGAGATGACGGTAAAATTTATGGTGGCTTCAATATTGAAAATGCAAGCTACGGAGCCACAAACTGCGCTGAAAGAACTGCCATTTTCACAGCTCTCAATATGGGGGTTAAAAGGATTCATGCACTTGCAGTCACAGGTGACCCCAATGATTTTACATTCCCCTGCGGAATCTGCAGACAGGTAATGACTGAATTCGCAGACGGTGATATGCCGGTATTCATTGTAAAGAACAAGGAAGAATATATGGTGATGACCCTGTCAGAACTTCTGCCGGGAGCATTTACAGGAAAGGATCTTGAAAAGGGAGAAGGTGAAAAAGAATAATGAAATCAGGATATGTAACGATAGTAGGAAGACCCAATGTAGGAAAGTCCACACTTATAAACAGATTCATGAAGGAACACCTCGCAATAGTTTCTGACAGGCCGCAGACTACGAGGACGAGCATGAAGGCCATTTATAACGACGGCGACTCACAGATAATATTTGTGGATACACCGGGTATGCACAGGCCGAAGCATAAACTCGGTGAATTCATGGTCGGAAAAGTAAGGGAAGAAACCCAGGGAGTGGATGTCATAGTATTTTTAACTGAACCTGGAAAGGATATTGGCCCCGGAGACAAGTACATCATTGAAATGCTCAAAAACCTCGACGGCAGGAAAATCCTTGCCGTGAATAAAATGGATACTGTGAAACCCGAAGAAATGGCAGAAACCCTCATAGCATTTTCTGAAGAGATGCATTTTGATGAGATGATTCCCATAAGTGCCACAACAGGGAAAAATGCCGAAGTTCTCATGGATTTAATCAAGAAGTATCTGCCCGAAGGACCTCAGTATTACCCACCCGATATGATGGCAGATGTACAGGAGAGGTTTATCGCCTCTGAAGCCATAAGGGAAAAGGCACTGAGGCTTTTGAGTGAAGAAATACCCCACGGTATCGCCGTTGAAATAACAAATATGAAGGAAAGGGATAACGGAATCCTCGACATAGAAGCCGATATCATAACAGAAAAGGAATCACACAAGCCGATAATAATAGGCCGCGAAGGGAATATGCTCAAAAAGATCGGGACATACGCAAGGCAGGACCTTGAGCACTTCTTGGGACAGAAGGTTAATCTTAAGCTTTTCGTCAAAATAAGAAAGGACTGGAGGGATAACCCCCAGATACTCTCATCGCTGGGGTATAAGAAGGAAAAATAATGGAATTTATCAAAGTCCGTGGTGTTATTTTAAAAACCATCGACTACCGGGAAAGGGACCGTCTTATTTACACTGCCACGGGGGATATGGGGAAAGTAACATCCATAGCAAAGGGTGTCAGGGGAAAAAAGATGAAAAATTCTTCATTAACCCAGCCCCTCATGCTCTGTGACTTTACCCTATATCCGGGGAAGAATATCCACACAGTAAGTGAAATATTCCCGGTCCATTCCTTCGGAAAACTAAAGGAAGACTATGACACTATAACCTATGCTTCCTATTTTCTTGAACTCATGGATCTTGCCATGGATGACGGGGAGAAAAACCCGCGGCTTTTCCTCGATTTTATCAAAACACTCTACATCATGGAAACAGGGGCATTTCCACTGAAACTCCTTGCGAGGATGTTTGAAATCAAGGTGCTTTTAAGAACCGGAAACCAGCCGAGTCCATATATTGACGGAAAGCCCATGGCCGACGGACCAAGAGCCCTCATAAGATTCATGCTGAACAAAGAAGTGGATAATCTCTCAGAACGTATATATAGTGATGAGGATCTTGAATTTGTGGGTAATCTGACCGAAGGATTATTAAAGGAAAGTTTTCACAGGAAGCCCAAAAGTCTTGATATACTTAACACAGAATATTAAAACTTCAGGAGGTATAAAATGGAAGATTCACTGAAGAAGGTAGATGAAATAACAAAAAGAGTCAATGTACCACATAAAAGAGCCATGGAAGCCCTTGAAGAAGCAGGGGGCGATGTTTTGAAAGCGGTTATGAACCTCGAGGAAAAATACCCGGATGCACTTCTCTCTTTAAAGAAGGCGGTTACCGGAACTGTTGAAAATATGGAATGCGGAAATTATATAAAAGTGACTGGAAAAAACTGTGAAATCATGAGACTTCCTGTAATAGCAGGAGCTGCATTTGCGGTCCTCTGTGCATACAGGCCGAGGGTACTTCTTGCGGCGGCAGGAGCTGTTGCACTCACAGGATCAGATGTCAGCATAACACTCGGGGGACATGAATACTCCTTAAGAAAATCCATAAGGGCAAATTCGAGAAAAGCTTCCGAAGGAATATTCAGGACGAGATATGAACTTGAAAACAGACTCGGTGATTTAAAAGACAAAAACTTCCTAAAGGAAGACGGAACCGGAGAAAGATATTTTGTAATAAAACTCTGATCCGGAAAGAATAAACTCAATATACTTTATACATTATCCGTTACATCTTATCCGTTAACCGTTATATATTTTTACCTTATACGGAATATGTAATATGGAATATGCAATAAGTTATTTAAAAAGCCGGGGAAAACATGAAAAAAGATTTTCCCCGGCTTTTTTAACATTCTTTTTTATCCTTTATTTTTAAACTTATTAATAAAAACGTTTTTAAGTATTAATAGGTACTTCAATTGTTTGACCTAAAATAGGTATAAAGCGATGGTGAAGCCGTAAAAGGAGGGAAGTTATGATGGATGATGACAAGAATAAAATAACGGGAATTGACAGGGTTACCGAAAAGCAGGAAATGAAACAGAAATTTTCGCAGATGGAAAAGAAGAATGAAGATGAGTCGCGCGAAATGAAGGGGGATTTCAACAGGGATTTCTTAAAGGAAGTCAAAGATGAAAAAGAACCTTCAGAAGCGGATGTGCTTCAGGATGAAATCAGGAAGGAAAAATCCCGTGACGGAATAATTGTTGAAAACACCGGAAGTGTGCTCCCCGAAAAAGACAATGAAGAAATTCCCCGAGAAGAAGCAAGGGAAGAAACCAGAAAATCCATTGATAGCATCGTCGGAGAATATGAACTGAAAGATCAGAATCATAAAAATGATTATCATAAAATGAATCACTCTGAAAAGGATGCAGAAAAAACTTCTTCAGAAGTAACTTCAGAAAACGACGGACCATCATGGGGCATTATTGACGGGAAGACAAAATCATCGGGACCGGCAGATGAAATTCTTGAAAAAATAGAAGAAAAGCTCGATGAAAAACTGCCGAGGAACGGTGAAACTGAAAGAGTCACTGAAAAACCTGTTATTCAGGATGAAAAGATAAAGGAATTTGAAAAGAAAGTAAATGAAACCGATGTACCGGTATTTTATAAAAAGGGAGAAGAAAACGAAATGAAAGACAACGAAAACAAGAATGTTGAAAAGTACGATGAGGATTTAAAGAATCTTAAGAAGAATTATGACGTTACTGATGATCTCCATAACTTCAATGAAAAAGTAAACCAGAACTTTGAAAAAGAAGACAGGGAAAAGGTGAAAGACGTAAAGGATGTGGGACCATTCCTAGGGAATGAAATGAAGGACGAAGGAAAGAAGCTCACTAAAGAAGAAGATGATAAAATGAACCTCACTGACTTTACAGGAAGAGAATACGTAAAGGATGTGGAAGAAAGAGGCAAGGAAATGGCTGATGAAGAAACAAAGGGCCATCCGACAAAGAGTACTTCACATACAGAGGGTAACCCTTCCGATAAAATAAAGGACAACAGCGACAGTAAAAACCTTTCTGATTTTTCAGGTGATGAATACATCAAGGATATAGAAAAACAGGGAGAAAAGCGCGAAGGTGGACTGACTACAGACGACAGGGGAGCCACCTACAGAAACTACAATAAACAGATGGAAAAGGAAGTCCTTGAAGACCCTGACAGAATCGGCAGAAAGACAGATGATGCTGACAATGCCGACTACATGATAAACCCTGAAGGAAAGGTTGAAGATTTAGACCCTGAAAAGGCAAGGAATTCAGCTAATGAAATGGTTCAGCCCGGTGAAAATGCACCTGTGGTAGATGGAGTCATAGTAAAAAACCGCAAGAAGGAAGAAGAGGAAGACGAAAAAAAAAATTAAATTTTAAAGATTCAGAAGATCCTTCCTTAAAGGATTGCTACTGTGAAGAAAAGGTTTTTGCAGATACCTCAAAGATTGCGGGGTATAAGGGTGGAGAAAATACACCTGACTATGTTGTTCACCCCGAATCAGGAGCTGAAAATTTAAAACCCAGACCGGAAGTTAAAAACCCGGAAGGTTCAGGAATCCTTGCAAGGGAAACCTATGACCTTACAGTCCATGAAAGAATCGAATACAGACCGAGTAAAGAAGTGGACGACGGGGATATCTACGATGAAGCAGTGGATGTAAGGGAACTCCATAAGAATGATGAGAATCTCATAGACGGCTGGACTACAGAAAATCCTGCCGAAAGAGACAGGAGAATCGAAAAGCATATGGAGGAACACGGAAGAATCCTTGACGGAAATGACAAAAACAGGAAGTAAACAGGAGAGAAGATAATATCATTCTCTAAAAATCGATTAATTTAAAGAGCAATCAAATAAAAAAGACAATTGAATCTAGTTGTAATAATACGGGAAGGCTGAAAAGCCTTCCCGTATTTATTGAATCCTTGAATTTAATAACTCTCACATCTTATTTTAGGTTCTTTCATGTCTCATTTTATATCATCCGGGTTTTCTATGGACATTCAGATCTTACTTATGGCCAGTAAGATCTTCTTCTGTTTCATTCAGGTCTTTTTTATTGGCACTTAGGTCTGATATGGATATATGTGTATTATGATGACTTTATACATGAACCAAATGAAGAGATATTCTGGGCCTCTTTGCCATAATGAAATAAAAATCATAATCTTTCAATGTCAGTGTAATAAATTGTACGGATAGATAATAAAGTCATGAAAATTCCGACAAGTATTATGATATAATCTACTAGGGATTTTAAGTATAACCGTTAAATTCATTTTTATTGTTTTTGAATATTCTTTCCTAAAGGAAGAAAATATATAAGCGAGGTAATTAGATGGATAAGAATAAGTACGTTTATCTCTTCAGCGAGGGAAATGCCTCTATGAAGAATCTGCTTGGCGGCAAGGGTGCAAACCTTGCGGAAATGACTGGACTTGGCATTCCGATACCACAGGGATTCACAGTTACAACTGAAGCCTGCAACAAGTACTACGAAGACGGAAGGAAGCTTTCTCCCGAAATTATTTCAGAGATAGAAGAATCAATGAAAAAGCTCGAAGAAATTACAGGAAAGAAATTCGGCGGAGATAAAAATCCTCTTCTCGTTTCTGTAAGATCAGGAGCAAGGGCTTCAATGCCCGGTATGATGGACACAATACTTAACCTTGGTCTTAACGACAAGACAGTAAAAGTCCTCGCAGAAGAAACTGGCAACGAAAGATTCGCATACGACTCATATAGAAGATTCATCCAGATGTTTGCCGATGTTGTTATGGAAGTTGAAAAGGCAAAGTTTGAAGAAATAATGGATGAAATGAAGGAAGAAAAGGGTGTACAGCTCGACACTGACCTCAATGCTGAAGATCTTAAGAATCTCGTTGAAAAGTTCAAGGAATTCTATAAGAAGGAAAAGGGAGAAGACTTCCCGTCAGATCCTGAAGACCAGCTTATCGAATCAATAACTGCAGTATTCAGGTCATGGGATAACCCTAGAGCCAACGTATACAGAAGGCTCAATGATATTCCTTATTCATGGGGAACTGCAGTTAATGTTCAGGCCATGGTATTCGGAAACAAGGGTGAAACATCAGGTACTGGTGTTGCATTCTCAAGAAACCCATCCACTGGCGAAAAGAAGATATTTGCAGAATACCTTATGAATGCTCAGGGTGAAGACGTGGTTGCAGGTATAAGAACACCAAAACCCATCGAAGAACTCGAAAAACAGATGCCTGAAGTATATAACCAGTTTGTCGATATAGTAAACACTCTTGAAAACCACTATAAAGACATGCAGGATATGGAATTTACCATAGAAGACGGTAAACTTTACTTCCTTCAGACAAGAAACGGAAAAAGAACAGCTCAGTCTGCACTTCAGATAGCCGTTGACCTTGTAAATGAAGGAATGAACACCAAGGAAGAAGCCCTTTTAAAAGTTGACCCCAAACAGCTCGA
>JBDHVQ010000081.1:0-8634 GCA_039809845.1 Clostridiaceae bacterium
TATGAAATATCACTCGGCCCGGAACAAGAAGTGTCATCCTTGAAAGAATCAAATCTCTTGACTTCGGGAAAAGATTTCATTTGAATTGGATGATAACCATGATAACAGATGCGGAAATGGGGGAGAAGGGGAGACTGAAAAAGTGAGGTTGACTTGCTCTTGATTCAAAATTCGGGTGAAGGGGTTAGGGGAAATGTGTTGATGCGAATAAATTGCATATGTAAGCACTAATTAATCTCATTTCAGAGCAGGGAACTCCGGATAGGCTGATATTTGGAGGTGTCAGATTGTTAAATATGAAAAATATGTCGCATAAATATTGCATAAAAGTTATAATTATCCTGAAGTGACAACTTCAAAGGAAGTCAAATAACGTCAAGTGCACGGATAATTATGAATGAAATGGACTTAACTGGTATAAAAGTATAAAAATAATATGAAGATGTATAAAATTATGAAATTATCATAATAATATGGATGTCTGGAGTTGTGATGAAAACCAATATCAAAGGGTTTTGTTGAATAACCGGTGTATAAAATGCTTTTCTGAAAGAAAATGATTAAAAAGACACTTGTTTAATTACTGAATTTATAAATGTAACCGAATAAGACTCAATATGAGTAAATGTTAAATGGTTTTCATTATACATATCATTTATAATCTTTGACTTTAAAAAACACTTATGCAATAATAAATCCAACATGAGTACAACGTGTGTACTCCAAGTGAATACAATTCTTTATTAATGTACTGGCACAAGGGGGGTCAAAATGGCTAAGTATATTCTTAAGAGGCTCGTAATGAGCCTTATCACCATCTGGCTGATTATAACGCTGGTGTTCTTTATGATGCGTTTAATGCCGGGTGGTCCGTTCACCGGTGAAAGGGCAATTCCGCCTCAGGTTCTTGAAAACATGAAGGCGAGATTCGGTCTTGATAAACCGGTCTTCGAACAGTACACCATGTACATGAAGGGACTTTTACACGGGGACATGGGTCCCATGATGAAAAGACCAGGTATGGGTGTTGCTGAGAACATCAGAACTCTGTTTCCCGTTTCTGCAAAACTCGGAGGTTTTGCCGTTGTCATGGCAGTTGTTGTAGGTATGGTTCTTGGAATCATAGCAGCCTTTAACCGCGGAAAATTCCTCGACCGGCTAGTAATGATCATAGCCACCGTGGGTATATCGATACCCGGATTTGTAATTGCGGCATTATCCATGCTTTATTTCGCAGTAAAATTAAAATGGTTCCCGGTTATGGGCCTTACCAGCTGGCGGCATTACATTCTGCCTGCGGTAGCTCTTTCGGGATATTCCATAGCATTCATAGCAAGACTTACAAGATCAAGACTACTTGATGTAGTAAAATCCGACTATATCAGAACAGCAAGGGCAAAAGGATTATCAGGAACCGCAGTTATCTTAAAGCATGCTTTGAGAAACACGATGATTCCGATAGTTACCTACATAGGACCTCTTATAGCGGGAGTTCTTACAGGTTCCTTTGCAATCGAAGGTATATTTGCAATACCGGGCCTTGGACGTGAATTCGTTCAGTCCATAAATCAGAGAGACTATACGATGCTCCTGGGAGTAATAATATTCTACTCAGTGTTCCTGGTACTTATAAACTTCATCATCGACCTTTTATACGTAATAATAGATCCAAGAATAAAAATAGACGGAGGAGATGCATAATATGGATACAAGATTGATTGATCCGGAATATCCAGTGATTTCATCCTCCGAGTTCAGACCGCTGGGTGAAGAAAAGAATTTAAACGCAGAAGAAATATTAAGACCTGCCACAACATACTGGCAGGACTCATGGAGAAGATTCAGACAGAATAAGCTGGCACTTCTCTCCCTCATATTCCTTATAGTTGCAACAATAGCAGCATTTGTAATTCCTGAAGTATGGAAATACGACATTGCAACAATAGACTTCAAGGCAATCAACACACATCCGAATCTTGAACATTTATTCGGAACCGACTTCTACGGAAGAGATATATTTGTAAGAGTTATGTACGGTATGAAGGTATCCCTCATAATAGCATTTGCGGCAACCCTTCTTAACCTTGTAATTGGAGTTCTCTACGGAGGTATTTCAGGATTTGCAGGGGGAGCTGTGGATAACGTCATGATGAGAATCATCGACATACTCTATGCTATACCGATGCAGATCTACGTAATACTCATAATGGTTGGTATAGGAAAGAACAAGGCGAGTGTAAGTACTATAATCCTGGCACTCGGTATTGCTTCCTGGCTTTCAATGGCAAGAATAGTAAGGGCTGAAACACTTCAGCTTAAGGAAAGTGAATACGTTCTTGCAGCGAGGACTTTAGGAGCAGACAGCAGAAGAATACTCTTCAAACACCTTCTGCCAAATGCACTCTCACAGATTATAGTTACAGCTACACTTTTAATACCTTCAGCAATATTCACCGAGAGCTTCCTAAGCTACATCGGTATAGGAATTTCACCTCCACAGGCTTCACTCGGTACCATGATTTCTGAAGCCATGCAGATTTACCAGCAGCAGCCTTACCAGCTGGTCATCCCTGCAGTTGCCATATCACTTGTAATTTTTGCTTTCAATCTGCTTGGGGACGGTTTAAGAGATGCACTCGACCCCAAACTTTCAAGATAGGAGGGTCCACGACAAATGGAAAAACTGCTTGATATTAAGGACCTGCATACCAATTTCTACATCCATGCCGGAAAGGTACAGGCAATAAGAGGTGTGAACATTGAACTGAATAAAGGTGAATCACTTGGAATAGTCGGAGAATCAGGATCCGGAAAATCCGTTACAATGATGAGCCTTATGGGACTTCTGGACGAAAACGGAAAGGTTGAAGGCGGAACCATAGTCTTCAACGGAAAAGATATAACACATTACTCAAATGTACAGATGCAGAAGATAAGGGGAAATGAAATAGGAATGATATTCCAGGACCCCATGACATCTCTCAATCCGGTATACACCATCGAATATCAGCTCACTGAACCTTTAAAGGTACACAGGGGAATGTCCCACTCCGAAGCGAGAAAGACAGCAGTTGAGATGATGAAAAAGGTCGGTATTCCTTCACCTGAAAAAAGGCTGAAACAGTATCCGCATGAATTCTCAGGCGGTATGAGGCAGAGGGTTATGGTTGCAATGGCCCTTATCTGTGAACCGAAGCTCATAATAGCCGATGAACCTACAACTGCACTGGACGTTACCATTCAGGCACAGATTCTTGAACTCATGAAAAAGCTTCAGGAAGAAACTGGAACATCTATCATACTTATTACCCATGACCTGGGAGTTGTTGCAGATGTATGTTCGAGAATCAACGTAATGTACGGCGGAACCCTCGTTGAAAAAGGATCCACTGACGACATATTCTATAACCCCAGACATCCATATACAATAGGGCTTTTGAATTCAGTCCCGAATCCCAAAAAGGGAGCAAAGGAAAAGCTCATTCCCATTAACGGAACTCCTCCGGATCTTATAAAACCACCGGTCGGATGCCCGTTTGCCGCAAGATGCGGAATGGCTATGGAAGTATGTATCACAAAAAGACCGCCTCTTTTCAAAGTCGGCGAAGGACACGAAGCTGCATGCTGGTTAAACCATAAGGATGCACCTGCAGCGGATCTTAAGGTAGGTGAAGACATTGGAAAATAACACCGATATAAAAAAGAGGATAGAAGAGGACAAAAAAGAAGACATAATACTCGATGTTGTGGGATTATCCAAATACTTCCCGGTAAAATCAGGTCTTTTAAGCCGTCAGAATACCGTCGTAAAAGCCGTTGACAATGTAAACTTCCAGATCAAAAAGGGAGAAACACTTGGGCTTGTCGGTGAATCAGGATGCGGAAAGACAACTACTGGAAGAACGATAATAAAGCTCTATAAACCCACAGCGGGAAGAATAATCTTCGACGGGGAAGACATAACCGATTTTTCCGGAAAGAAGATGAACGATGTAAGAAAGAACATGCAGATGATATTCCAGGATCCCTATGCGTCACTGAACCCAAGAATGACAGTAGGTGACATCATAGGTGAATCCATTGATATCCACGGACTTTTCAAGGGAAAGGACAGGAAGGACAGAATACAGGACCTTCTTAAAACCGTAGGACTCAATAAGGAACATATAAACAGGTATCCCCACGAATTCTCAGGGGGACAGAGGCAGAGGATAGGAATCGCAAGGTCCCTTGCCGTTGAACCAAAGCTTATAGTCTGTGATGAACCGATATCAGCACTGGACGTATCCATTCAGGCGCAGATAATAAACATGCTTGAAGAACTTCAGGAAAAACTGGGACTTACGTATCTTTTCATAGCCCACGACCTGTCCATGGTTAAACATATCTCCAACAATATCGGGGTAATGTACTTAGGACAGCTTGTGGAAGTCGGCGAAGCCGTGGATTTATACGAAAACCCCAAGCATCCATACTCACAGGCACTTTTATCGTCAGTCCCCATACCTGACCCCAAAAAGACCCGTGAACACAAGAGGATAGTTTTAAAGGGCGAAATACCTTCCCCTATTAATCCACCCTCTGGATGCCGTTTCAGGACTAGATGTCCTTATGCAATGGATATTTGCAGTGTCGAACAGCCGATGCTGCTAAATATAAAGGGTACGGAGCGTCAGGTAGCCTGTCATCTGTACACAGATCAGCAAATATAAGGTTAAAGGGAGGAACGTTCATGAACAGAAAGCTTTTCAAAAGCACACTACTAGCAGCCGTATTGTCACTCACTGCATCAGTTTTTGCAGTACCTGCACTGGCAACGTCCAATGCATCAGACGCATCATCCAACACCTCTTCCAATGCAGCTGCACCGGCAGCACCAGCAGCAGAAACCCTCACCATCCCCAAGGATCTTAAGGACGAACAGGTTTTAAGACATAACCTGGGCGCTGAACCAAAGACACTTGACCCTGCGCTTAACACTGCAGTTGAAGCAGGATCCGCGCTTCAGAACCTATTTGTGGGACTCATGAAGACAGATCCAAATATGATTCCTGTACCAGGTGTTGCTGAATCCTACACAGTATCTGATGACCAGACAGTTTACACATTCAAGCTGAGAGATTCAAAATGGTCTGACGGCCAGCCTGTTGTAGCTGAAGACTTCAGATATGCATGGCTGAGAGCTCTTGATCCTAACCTTAAGCCGAATGCTGCTGAATATGCATACCAGCTCTACTACATAAAGAACGGTGAAAAGTTCAACAAGGGCGAAGTTGCTGCTGAAGAAGTGGGAATAAAGGCTCTTGATGACAAGACACTCGAAGTTACACTTGAAGCACCATGTGCATACTTCCTTGCACTTACAGCATTCCCGACCTACTTCCCTGTAAGAAAGGACATGGTTGAAAAGAATCCTGACAAGTGGGCTACAGTTAAAGAAACTTACGTATCAAACGGTCCTTTCAAATTCGAAAGCTGGACAAACAAGGACAAGATAATATTCACAAAGAACGAAAACTACTACGGTGCAGAAAATGTAGCACTTCAGAAAATCGAATTCTCACTTGTTGATGATGCGCAGACAGCACTTGCAGCATTCAAGGCAGGCGAACTCGACACAATTGAAGGACCTCCTTCAATGGAAATCCCTTCACTTTTAGCTGACGGAACTGCACAGATACTTCCTTACCTTGGAACCTACTTCTACGTTATCAACATGAGACCTGAACTTAAGGATTCAAACCCTGAAGTTTACGAAGCTCTTTCAAAGCCTGAAGTAAGAAAGGCACTTTTCCTTGCAATAGACAAGAAAGCGATTATAGACAACGTTACTATGGGCCAGCAGACTCCTGCATGGGGATTTGTTCCCAAGGGTATTCCTGACTTTGACGGAACTGACTTTGCTGAAAAGACAAAGTACTATCCTGAAGATTCAGGCAACATAGAAGAAGCGAAGAAGTTACTTGAACAGGCTGGTTACCCAGGCGGACAGGGCTTCCCAATGCTTACTCTCAAATACAACAACGGTACAGGACATCAGAATATCGCGGTTGCAATGCAGGCAATGTGGATGCAGAACTTAGGAATCCAGGTTCAGCTTGCAAACGAAGAATGGGCTGTATTCCAGACTTCAAGAATCAACGGTGACTTTGAAATAGCAAGACACGGCTGGATAGCTGACTACGCGGATCCTATGACTATGCTCGACATGTGGGTAGCAGGTTCTGGTACTGGAGTATGGGGCAACAACGATGCTCACTACAACAACCCTGAATACGACAAGCTCATAAAGGACGCAAAAGTTGAAACAGACATGGAAAAGAGATCTGAAATGCTTCATAAGGCAGAAGAAATCCTTATGACTGACATGCCTGTCCTCCCGATCTACTTCTACACCAACATCGTATGCTACAGACCTTATGCAAAGCAGGTTGTCAAGTCTCCATTAGGCTTCATCTTCTTTGAAAATGCATACATCCAGAAATAGTCATTCTTGATGACTATCACAAAGTTAGAGTAACTGAGACATTCTCATTTACTATATGACCCCTCAGGGCTCCTCTGACCGGGAGCCCACCCTTTTTAAAATCACCTTCAAAAGGGTCAGGGGTAAAACAAAACATCAGCTGATAAAAGGATTTTTCCTTAAGTCGGCTGATGTTTTTTTTAGTGGCTTATTTTCTCAGAGTACTGACAGTGACATGAAAACTGACTCCCCGGGCGAAGGAAGCTGATCCATCGGAGTGAAGAAAGCTGATGATAAATAGCATGGATAATAAAACCCCGAAAATATATCCTGTGAAGAATTATGGTAATCTCAAAAACATGTTATTTGAAATAAAGGAAAAAATGAAGAAAATATATCAATATTATTGGTTTTAATCAAGAGTTAATCATATTAAGATTATGATTGAAATATAACGATAAAACGGTTACACAGGGGGTAATCATGAAACGGAAATGGTGGATTGTGGTCCCTTTACTGACTGCTGTGGGTGTTTTTCTGTGGCTTTTCTATAAACCAGCAGATCTTGGTGGAATTAACAAAAATGCCATGCTGAAGGACTTTGCAAGTCTTAAAAAAGTTGTTTATGAAACTGGTACGGACTATCTGGTAAGGAAAGAATTAACGGAAAAGAGGTTTGACGAAATTGAAAAAACAATAAACGAAAAAGATCTGGATATTACTGATTTTTATTACCTGCTGCGGACAGTGTTTACCGATTATCCCACCATTTCCAATATTTTTAAACCTTCAGGTGTAGAAGAATTTGGAAAGTACCTTCCGTTTAAATCCTATGCTACAGGTGTTTTTCATGATGAAAATATTATAAAGAAGAATATTGAACTCAAAAAAATTATTACGGAAAGTAACCGCCCTGTATCCCAGGTATTAATCTCTGAAAGTTCCAATACATATTATTCATCAGGCACAGCTGACCCCAAAATTACTTCTTCTTTTTTTAAAGATACCAATACCGCATATATCAAATTCAATACATTTTCTGCCTGGTCTACTAAGGAAGACATGGAAGTGGATGAATTTGTAAAAAAAGCAGGACAGTATCCTAATCTTATAATAGACCTGACAGGAAATACTGGGAACGATTTAAGAGCATGGTCAGCTCTTCTCTCGAGGATAATAAAGGAACCGGTAAATATTGAACGGCGTTATGCAATGAGAAAAAGCGAAACAGACGGAAAAATGATTGAGGATCTTAAAAACGGAATAAGATTTACTGACCAGGTAAGCGATGTTAAAACTGAAGTTACTGAAAATAAACCCGAATCCTATACCGCACTTCCGGAAGATATATCAGGAGAGCTTGGATACTATGTTAAAGTCACAGGAAAACTCTTACCTGTTTCATTCAATTCATATCCTTATAAGGGAAAGATTTATGTCCTTGTGGATGATAATACATCCCTGACTGCAGATCTTCTGACACAGGTATTCAAAGACAATAAACTCGGAGAGATAATAGGACAGAATACTTGGGGAGGAGGCAATACCTTCTATGACGGATATTTCTACCATGCACTTCCCGAAACTGGTTTTGTATTCGGAATACAGGGTGCACTCGGGCTCAATAAAGACGGAAGTATAAATGTTATTGACGGAACCTCACCTGATATTGTAACTGAAAAGGGAAAGGAACTTGAAACTGCACTTGAAAGAATAAAAGCGCAGGGTAACTGATTCAGGATGCTCAAAACATAAAGTTTTGTTCCGGCTTTATACAAGTTCTTTTAAATACTGAAAATCAAGAAATGAGCATCATAATCTGACTATCAAAAACTGAGTCAAAAATCTTAATATTTTATAATGTTTAATTTAATCCAGTAAGTCAGGACCGTAAGTAATATGAAAATCCGGTCTTTTTTTGTATGTTCAAAATTCATGAATTCAAATTCTTTAAAATCAGGAAATATTAGTTATAATTCTCTGTATTCAAAATCTGTGAGGTGTATATTCGAAAACTGTGAGTTAAAAGATCAAAAATCTGTGAGTTGAAATTCAAAAATCTGTGAGTTTAAAATTCAAAAATCTCTGAGGTCAAAAATCTCTGAGGTCAAAAATCTCTGAGGTCAAAAATCTCTGAGGTCAAAAATCTCTGAGGTCAAAAATCTCTG
>JBDHVQ010000082.1:0-8449 GCA_039809845.1 Clostridiaceae bacterium
ACTTTAGATCTGAGGCAGAAAAAGTACTGAAGGGAATAATATCCCCAGGAAAAGATGCTGCTGCCATTGTGAATAAATATAGTGCAGTAAATGAAATCAGATTCAGGGAAGCCTTCTATTCAGGTTCACAGCTTCTCGGATATTATTCAAAGCTCGATTATAAGGGAAACATGAGAAAAAAATTCATGCCGATAAATCCCCAGGAAGCCGAAAAGTCCCTTAAGAATCTTATGAGGATATCTCTTTATAAAAACCATACGATATATGATATTCTGAAAAAGTATCCGGACTGATCAGCGATATCTTAATGGAATATTTTCCCGACTATGATGACTATGATGAGGAGGATGAATCTGATTATACAGAAGAACCTCCTGCGGACAACGAAGAGGAGTATATCCAGCAGAATTTTTTCAATGACTGAAGAAAATTCTGAAAAACCGCACGGCAGAAAATCATAATAAAGATAAATCATAGACTTTCTTAAAGTGACAAAAAATAAATCCGGGGAATTTTACCTTCTGGTATCATTTCCCGAATTTTTTTATTTTCTGACTTAATGTACCCTCTATTCTCTGTACCTGAACAGACAGGAAACATTATATCTTTTTAATATCTTTCCAATGACCCTGGCAACTATTTTTTTATTTTTTTAAGCCGCCTTTTTCTCTTCGCCCATCTTGCTCTTTATTTCTTCAATTGCTTTTAAAAGCTGTGGGTCAGTCTTCTGGTCGTAAGGCTTTTCCCTTAATTCTTCAGGGTATGGAACTTTGATGTCAGGTTCAATACCTATCTTGTTGATATTTGTGCCCTTGGGAGAATAGTATGAGGCTACAGTGACTTTTAGTCCTTCACCGCCGGGAAGGTCAATTACTGTCTGTACAACACCTTTACCGAAGGTCTTTTCTCCGATTAATACAGCGGCATCATAATCCTTCAGTGCGCCTGAAACAACTTCTGATGCTGATGCAGATCCTCCGTCGATGAGGAGAACCAGTGGAACTCCGATGTAGTTTCCGCCCATTGATTTGTCTTCTATCCTGTTATCATCCTTGTCTATGGTGGATACTACGACATCGCCTTTCTGAATGAAATTACCTGCGATATTTATGGATTCATTGAGATAACCGCCGGGGTTTCCTCTTAAATCAACTATATATCCTTCAGCTCCGTCTTTTTTAAGATCATCGAGGGCTTTTTTGAATTCTCTGTCAGAGGCTCTGGTAAACTGGGAAAGCGTAACGAGACCGATCTTATCATCCAGCATTTCTGAACGGACTGAAGCCACATTGATTTCTCTTCTTTTTATGGTGAATTCCTTCTCCTCGCCGTTTCTTATTACAGTTATTGTAACTTCCTTTCCTTCTTCACCCCTCATATGCTTAACAGCAGCTTCCATATCCTTTGAACCGTATTCTTCACCGTCCACCTTGAATATGATATCCCCTGTAAGTATACCGGCTTCCTTTGCAGGACCGCCGTCTATTGGTGCAATGACAACTATCTTATCATCCTTTATCCCTACCTGGAGACCCACACCAATGAACTTACCGTTGTTCTGTTCGTTCAGTGCCTTGAATTCCTCTTCATTGAAAAATACAGTGTAAGGGTCTCCGAGTGAATCCACCATGCCTTTTACAGCACCTTCAAGGAGCTTCTCATCATCGATTTCCCCGTTGTATTTTTCATAGAGCATATCCCTTATTTCATTTAATTTGTCCCAGTCAGGCCCTTCAGCAGGAATACTGTCTTTGGAGGCTATATAATTTCCTGAAGCTGCCGCCTTTTTAACCTTTACCGCACCCGGGTACTGTGTCCCAAAGGCAAATCCGCCGCCTATACCTGCCGTCACCATTACAGCTGCAAGTACACCTGATATACCTCTTTTTATATTGCTGCCTTTTCCAGGCTGTCTTCTGTCTTCCATTTTTCCTGAGTTACCTCACTTTCCTGTCCGTATTTTTCGCGGACATCATAAATGCATTATATTCCCTTATTATTAAATTTTATCTTAAAATAAATCAACTTCCTGTTAAGGAGCAGGATTTTTAATCTCTTAATCCTCAGATGTCATAAAGTAATAGAGAATGAACCGGAAAAGCAATAGGAATCCATATGGAAAAATAATTAATACATGAATAATTCAGCTGTGAACTGAACTTCAATATGGGTGTATTAGTGTAGAATAAATTAAAAAGAGAAAACAGTATAGAAAAACAATTTAACGGAGTGAAACAAATTGAGAAAAAAATCTGATCTGCAAAAAATATGGAAAATTGCCGGATCATATATTGTCTTTGCGGTGCTCACCATCATCTTTGTACATCTCGCCAGTGAGATCCGCGAAAATGAACTGGCAGGATTTGACACTGCAGTTCAGTCCTTTATAAGATCACATTCATCACCGGCAATGGATAAATTCATGCTTTTTATTACATATTCTTCAGGGCCTGTTCCTGTAACGGTACTTTTTTTAATCCTCATATGGATATTCTTTAAAAAACACATGACTGAAAGACTCATTTTTGTACTTCTTACAATGCCGGGAACTGTAATACTCAATAATATCCTTAAACTCATTTTCAGACGGTACAGACCTGACCTTCTGAATTTACTGATCACAGAAAAATCATTTTCTTTCCCTTCAGGTCATGCCATGATAAGTTCGGCCATCATAATGACAATCCTCGTGCTTTCTAACAATCACAGAAGATACCGTTGGATTCTCATTCCGGGACTTTTCTATATATTTCTGGTAGGTTATTCAAGGGTGTATTTAGGTGTTCATTATCCTTCGGATATCATCGGGGGATGGATAATAAGCACAGCCTGGGTAATATTGTCCCGGAGGCTGGTTTTCGGTTCAGGAGAAGCTTCATGAAAATATATGGTCTTATACCAAGCCCATACCGAAAACAAAAACCGTCCGTAATGAAAAATTATTTTAAAAGACCTCCGTTCCATGCATTACTGAGCCATGGAACGGGGGTCTTATTTTTTAAAAGTTATTTTTTAAGCTATGTTTTTTAAAAGCCATTTTGTAAAGCCATTTTGTAAAAGTAATGTTTTTAAAGAATTGACAGATCCTGATATCCTTCCCCGAGGACTTCCCTCACTTCATTGACTGAAATGAATGCCCTGGGGTCAACCTTTTTGATATATGTCCTGAGCTTTATATAGTCATTCCTGTTTAAAACTGCGTATATGACATCAGTCTCCTGCTTTGTATAGCCGCCGTAGCCTTTAAGCATGGTACACCCGCGTTCGAGTTCTGTGAGGATATAATTTGAAATCAATTCCTGTTCCTTTGAAATTATCATTATTTCCTTGGCTGTCTTCAAACCTTCAAGGAGCCTGTCGATGAGAGGCCCGTTTATAAGGACGGAAAGAAGTGAATAAAGACCCACAACCGGTCCGAATACTATAAATCCTGCAAGGGTTACCATGAAGTCCACCATCATGAGGGATTTTCCTATTTCAAATGCAAAGAATTTATTGAGTATCTTGGCTATTATATCCGTGCCTCCAGTGGAAGCTCCTGCATTGAATACTATGGCCATACCGACGGAAGCCAGCAGTGTCCCGTAGAATGTATTCAGGAACATCTCAGATGTAATGGTGTACTGTCCTACAGTTCTCTGGAGAAGTTCGAGTATTCCTGAAAGGAAAAATGATGCATATATGGTCTTTCCTCCGAATCCGAATCCTAAGGATATTATACCTACCATAAAGAGGATAATATTGAGTGCCAGGATATAATTGGCTTCCGAAAACTTCGGATAAAGATTTCCAAGGATTATGGCCATACCTGAGACTCCGCCTGCGGCAAGCTTTGCAGGAAAATAGAAGAAATGGAGAGCTAGGGCCACAAGGATACATCCAATGGATATCATAAAGTATTCCTTTACTGTTTTTTTCATAGGTTCATCCCCCTCTGTAAATTTAATGTTTTTTGAAACGGTGCATAAAAAAGGGCTCCTTTTCACAGGAAGCCCAATTGATTTATTAAGTTTTTCTTCCGGATTATGCGTATTATTGGAAAGAACCGGCTGTTTTTTCCGCTTTTCACATCTCCAATTATATCAGCGGATTTAATCCTTTTCAATAAATATATGTTATTGCAAAAGAAAAAAACACATCCTCTCTTAGTTAAATCCTTTTATAAAACTACATAATCAGTTTCTTCTGAAACTGCTTTTGAAATCAGACCAGTTTTTCAAATACAAGAGTCGCCTGGATTCTGTCTCCGCCGCCGAATCCCTTGCTTCCGCCGTTACTGGTAGTTATGGTGTGAAGTCTGTAGCCTTTCTGCGCCTGCCTGTTTATTACAGATTCAAGTTCGTATAAATTTCCCGATCCGGTTCCCAGAAATTTTTCTTTTAAAGTTACCTGAAGTACTACATAGTGCAGATCCATTCCTGAAGCAACAGAATGAACTGATTCTCTCTGGACATTGTCAAAAAAACCCATAACTATCCCCCTTGTATTTTTTCATTTTTGCCTGATTTCAAAGAATGTTTTTCTTTCCTATCCTATATTGAGCTTTTTTTTATTCTGATAGTTCAGAATCAGTCCGTTACCCTGTCTGAGCCTACAAACTTTCCGTCTTCCACATATTTTCTCGTAACCCTCTGGGAAATGTCACATGTTATTTCATAACTTATGGTACCAAGCATTTTACCGAGGTCATCGGCAGTTATTTCAAGGTCCCCGTCTTTTCCTATGAGTACTGCAGTGTCACCGGCCCTGACACCTTCAATTCCTGTAAGATCCACCATGAACTGGTCCATGCATATCCTTCCCGTTACAGGAGCTTTCTTTCCTTTGACAAGTACGTAGCCCTTGTTTGACAATGCCCTTGAATATCCGTCCGCATAACCTAACGGAATTGTGCCTATAACTGTCTTTTTGTCTGCGACAAATGTATTTCCGTATGACACGGGTGTACCTTCATCTATTTCCTTTACCATTACAACCTTCGCCTTCCATGAAAGTATGGGGACAATATCGAGGTTTTCCTTTTCGACATCCTCTGAAGGATAATATCCGTACTGTATGATTCCCGGTCTTACTGTATCGAGGTGACTTTCGGGTATGTCTATTATTCCCGCAGAATTTGCATGGTGCATATGGTTTATTTTCACACCTCTGTCTTTTAAGATTTCTGCAACTTTTAAAAATCTCTCCAGCTGAAGGTTTGAATATGTCTTGTCTTTTTCATCCGCAGTAGAAAAATGGGAGAACATTTCCTCTATAACGACACTGGGAAGCTTTGAAATTTTTTCTACTGTATCTGCAGCCTTTTCAGGGTCCCGCGTGTTTATCCCTATCCTTGACATCCCGGTATCGAGAACGGCCGCAAGTTTTACATTCTTTCCGAGTTTTACCGCTTCCCTGCTGAATTTTTCAGCTTCCTCAAATGTGAATACAGAAGCTGTTATATTATTTTCTATAACTTCTTTTGCAGCTTCACCCGGAGTAAAACCAAGTATAAGTATGGAAGAATCCTTATCGTTGCCTCTTAAATCAAGTGCCTCATAAAGAATTGCAACGGCAAAGTCAGTGATTCCCATCCTCTTCATCTTTTCCTGGGTGAACTTCATTCCGTGTCCGTAGGCATTGGCCTTTACGACACATATTATTCTCCTGTGCCCGACTCTTTTTCTTATGTTTTCGATATTGTGCTGGAGTTTTGAAAGATCTACTTCTGTCCAGACCGGCCTTTCCGTGTTAAACATCAGGAAACACTTCCTCTTCATGTATAGTTTTTATTCATCTTTTACCAATTATATCACGTTGGAGACTTTTTATTGATTTTCTGTCATAAAATACACTATATGATAAATGCTTTTCACAGGAAGACAATGAAGGATCGAAAATCTCACTAAAAAAATACAGGCGGTGATCAGTCACCGCCTGTATATAATAATGTGACTACTCACCGCTGTTATCTTCCGATATTTTTTTAAGTTCAAAGGGAATTCTCTTTATTATTTCTGATGCAGTTATGGAGTACCTTTCAGAAGCAAGTTCATCCCCTATGTATCCGTGGAGGAATACTCCAGAGGCACAGGCTTCCATGGATGAAAGTCCCTGTCCTGCAAGGGATGCTATTATTCCTGTCAGGCAGTCGCCCATTCCCCCCGTTGCTATGGCAGAAGACCCGGTTGTATTCACGAGGCATTTTTCCCCGTCGGTTATTATTGTATTGTACCCTTTAAGTACAAGGGTAATATTGTTTGTCTTTGCAAAATCCTTCGCAATATCTATTCTGTTGCGGCTGATATACTGAGGACTTCTGCCTGTAAGTCTTGCCATTTCCCCAAAATGGGGAGTCATAACAACCCGGCAGCCGATATTTTCAATCAAGGCGGTTTTACCTGCAAGGACATTTATTCCGTCGGCATCGAGTATCAGTACTGTATCCGTCTTTCCTTCATCCCTTATCTTTTTTACAATCCTCATGAGGAGTAAAAAGGTGTCTTCTGTGTTTCCCATACCCGGTCCGAATGCAATTACATCAGAAGATGCAACAGCCCTCTCGATATCATCGGGATGAACGGTCATGGCTTCTCTTACATCTTCAGAAATGATATCTATTACCCATGGGTCTGAAGATACGGTTACAAGTCCGGCTCCTGTGTGGATACAGGCTTCAGAAGTAATCCTGTTTGCCCCGGTGAAACCCGGGGAGCCCGCAACGACAAGGACTCTGCCGTAGTCTCCCTTATATCCCGTCCTCTTTCTTCTGGGGATGAATTTTCTTACCATGCCGTATTCCAGAAGAAATTCCCCCACTTCATCTTCAGCGAGGATATTATCCGGTATGCCGATATTTTCAACCACTATTTCACCGGAATAGTCGAGTGTTTCATAGTTTAAAAATCCTTTTTTATAGCAGCTGAAGGTAACGGTCTTATGGGCCTTTACGGCAGCTCCCATGATTTCCCCGGTATCGGCATTGATGCCGGAAGGGATATCGCAGCTTATGGTTTTTGCTGACATGAGGTTTATTAATCCAATGATCTCTGCATATATTCCTTCAGCGGGCCTTGAAAGACCTATTCCGAACATTGCGTCGATTACACAGTCTGCATCGTCAATGGCTTCACGTAAATCCCACAGATCTGCCTCTTCATGGATTTCAATAATATTTATCTTCATCTTCCTGCACATTTCAAGGTAGAGGGCATTGAGTTCAGATTTTTTCTCATCCTTTGAAATATAGTAGATATCGACATCTTTTCCCATCACTGCAAGGTGTCTTGCACAGGCAAGCCCGTCGCCTCCGTTGTTGCCCGTGCCGCATATCACGACAAAATAGCTGTCGGATGGGTCAGTATTTTCAACAATTTTAAGTGCAGCATTTTCCATTAACAGAATATGGGGAATATGGAGTTCTTCAGCTGCCCTTTTTTCAATTTCCTCAATGAGTTTCCGGGATGCTATTTTCATATCATTCAGCTCCCCTTTCCCATATCACCCTCTCGGTGTCGTTTTTCTTTAAGACTATCTTATTGACTAGGGCTTTATCCTGAGGATATTCCACGCGGAATTCAGTGTTTCTTCCCGTTAAGTTAAACCTTATCCCCACATAGAGAGTACCTGTCTTTTCATCAAATTCAGTTACTGCTCCCGCATAGGTCCCTATGTTCATGGGAGAATTTCCGCTCACAAAGGCATAATTTCCAGGTTCATAAATACCCACGTTGTAGACTGATATATAACTCGGGTCAGTGGTCATCTGAAAACCCATATATTTCCATCCGAATCTGTAAAAAAGCCATACCGCCAGAAATACAAAGATCAGAATAATTGTCCTTATAAGTCCCTTCCTTCTCTTTTGCCTGTCGGGAATATGGAATCTTTTACCGTTTACAGTACTTTCATTATGCCCGTTTTCTGTTTCTGTTTCCTTTTCTGTTCCCTTTTCTCTTTCTTTTTCAATTTCCACTTTCAGTTCACCTGAGGTTTCATCCATTTTCAACAACTCCTTCTGCCACTGCAAAACCTGATGCAAAGCCTCCCTCATGGGTAACGGAAAGATGCACCGAAAATTTATTTTCAAATCCAATATGTTTTTTCAGTATCTCCAGGGATTCTGGAGTTAATACAGGCTGGCCGGCTGGATTTCTAAGAATCTCGATATCCCTGAATTTCAGTCTGCCAAGGCCTGTACCCAGAGCTTTGCCGACTGCCTCCTTCATGGAAAAATTAGCTGCAGCCCTCTCCCAGTTATACTTTCCGTCCTTATTAATAAAAAGACATATCTCTTCTTCGGTAAAAATCCTCCTTAGTCTTTTTTCCGAAGAAAACACTTTTTTTATTCTTTCAACTGAAGCCAAATCAGTTCCTATTCCAATTATCATAGCATTACCCCACTCATTAAATTATAAAGTCAGTTACTCCCTTTATTCAATGGAAGAGTTCCCTGATATGAAAATACAAA
>JBDHVQ010000083.1:0-8445 GCA_039809845.1 Clostridiaceae bacterium
CTTATTTTAAATGAACCAAAGAGCATCATAACGATGATTGCACAGAGTGCACCGAGGGGAAGACCGCCGCTCCAGTCAGATCTTGTGAAAACTATCTGGATTGCAAATGCTGCAACTGCACCTGCAAGGGCACCAATGTGCTTTATGTTGAGCTTTTCATCTGGTATTACATCTGTAGTTTCTTTAACCACGGGTGTATTGTAGATTCTGTCTTTTCTGTACGAGATGAATATTGCTATAAGAAGACCTGCAACCATTCCTAGTCCGGGAAGGAGAGTAGCCTTCCAGACCTGACCTGCAGCAAAGGGTACACCGCTTTCTGTCATGGCTTTTGCAACGATCGTATGGAAGATCATACCAAATCCGACGGGAAGCATTACATAGGGAGCCTTAAGACCGAAGGTCAGGGCACAGGCAACTGCACGTCTGTCAATTTTCATCCTGTTCATTATGGTAAGAAGAGGAGGAATGAGTATAGGAATAAATGCTATATGTACAGGGATGAGGTTCTGTGAGAAACATGCAAGACCTGCGAGTACAAGAAGGAATAGAGACTTGCTTGTATTTTCATCTGCAGTAACCTTTCTTACGAGGATGTCGGCAATTCCCGTCCTGCTTATCGCAACTGCCATGGCACCGAGTAATATGTAGGAAAGGGCAGTTTCAGCCTGTCCTCCCATACCGCCTATTAATGTACCTATGACTTCATGGAGGGGAACTCCTGCAACAAGGCCTGCACAGAGGGCAGAAATGATAATTGCCAGCAGGACATTGAATTTCAAAAGACACAGTACAACCATTACCAAGACTGAAATAAGAACCGGATTGGTAAGCATAATAATTTCTCCTGTTTAAAATATGAATTATAATTAAATCAGTTCCTTATGACTTGAGTACTACCCTCCTTCCCTATGCATGCTCTGTAAATGTATTCATACATATTTTAACACCAGTTTTTAGGTTATGTAAATAAAATAACAGTATTATATGCTTCCTCAACTCATAAATATTCATGATTTTAATATATTATTGGTATATAAAGGCGGTGAAATGAATGAAGAACAAAAAAATAACTTTAAAAAGAAAGGCAGTTCTTATATTTCTTGTGGCTGCTTTTTCAGTTACTATGGCAGTTTCTGAAAAAACTGCTGAGGGAATATCACCGGAAGTGAAGAACAGCAACACAGGCAGTCAGACAATGGGAAGCAGGAGCTCCGTGCCTTCTGAGGATATATACAGAAAATACGGTCTGCCCGATCCTTTTGAAAATACCGGGAACAGAGAAAATCCTGCGTGGAATTTTAAAATCACGTCAAAAAAACCCGGAAATACGGATCAGAATCCGACACCGGTTTATACCTACGATGTGAGGGAAGTTAAAGAAAAGACTGCATCATATCTTAAGGAAAAATACGGAAAAGAAGTTACAGTCACGGATTTTCAGGAATTTTATAAAGAAATCCCAAAGGATGACGGTAAGGTCTTCAGAATATACACATCCTTTATTTTAAAGGTCCGGGACAGTGAAGGGCAGTACGAAGCCGCATTAAGCTGGGATATGAACCGTATAGGTGATACAAGGGAATGGGAAGAAACTGAAAAGATATTAAAAAATACTGCATTGAAAGAGACAGAAAAAGCAGGGCTTTCAGAAGATGCGGATTTTATATTTTATTTTATGGATCTTCCGGAAGGATTTTCCCCATATAAATTATTTAAGGGAAAAGAAGAGGAACTTTTCGGATCCCTGTCGGATATCAAGGCTTCGTTTATTGAAAAATATGACGGAAAAGAAGCTCTGCCCGATTTAAAAAATCTTTTCGCAGGATATTCCTTCAGCAGGGAATTAAAGCTCGCCGGAGTAAAGGATAAAAGTTCAGAAAAACAGTATCCTTTCTCTGAATTTTTATCTTCTCTTTCAAAGGATATAGATAATGTTTCATATTACAGTTATTTCAGATATGACAAGGATGAAGATGTAACTGAAGAAATAAAGGGCGATCTTGCTGAAAAGGAATTCGGGAATTACAGGATTGTAATGTTCCCGCCTCTTAAGGATAAATCTTTAAAGCCGGAACTTACAGTGGACAGACCGGATCCTATAAGAATGAGTCTTACAGGTAAAAAGCCCATAGGTGATGCACTTAAAATAAAAAATACTTCAGATATCAGTTCTTCCCCTGTGGTCCTGATTATTCCAAGAACAGTTATTGATTCCGTCCTCTCACCCGGTGAAAAGGCAGGATTTCTCACATGGTCCTCATACATGGGTAAAGATGCTGAATCTCAACTTCAGGAACTTACAGCATACGGAAATAACTATGTAATGATGGTATACCCCGGAGAAGAGACTTTCATACAGCCCGTACTCTACAAAGATAAAAATCAGCAGTAAACCAGAATATCCCAATGGAATAAATAGATTAAAAGAAAAAAATAATAAGTTCAAGACATTTTAAGGAATTGACCACTTAAACTGTGGATATTGACTTAATAACCGGACAGCTATCACCAAAGAAAGCACAGACTGGGAAATAAACCTCAGACTGTGCTTTGATTATTTTTACAGATTCCTTATCACTTCTGCAGGAGATCCGGCGGCAAAAGACATTGGAGGTATATCGCGGGTGACGGTACTTCCGGCTCCTATTACAGAACCGTGTCCTACTGCTACACCGGGAAGGATTTTTACACTTCCTCCTATCCAGACATCATCTTCTATAACTACAGGAAGAGCTTTTTCAGTACCGGCTCTTCTTATTTCCGGATCCATGGGGTGAAGGGCAGTATACGCCCCGAAATCCGGACCTATAAAGCAGTTTTTTCCTATAGTTACAGCAGCACAGTCGAGAAGGTAAGCATTGTGGTTGATGAAAGAATTCTCACCTATACTGATGTTGTAACCATAATCTGCCTGGAAAGGGGGAAGGATGACTGAAGTTTTATCTTTATGGGGAATAAGATCAGAAAAGTAATCTGAAATTTTATCTTCTTCAGAGGGATCAGTGGTATTTATTTTAAAACAGAGGCTCTTTACCCTCTTTCTTTCCTCACTTAACTCCTTATCCCCGGGATTATACCAGGAACCTTTTATCATCTTATCTTTTTCAGTCATATTACTGTACCTGTCCTTTTATTCATTGATCCATTGATTGATAAGCTTGCTGGTTTATTAATTCAGTTCACTTAATACTGACTATTATAACAGAGGAAGAAACAAGTCACTTTCATAATGGCCATCATCTTTATTTTTGCTTTTATCCCCGGATGGGAGCTGCTTTTTTAAGTTCACCTGATTTTACCTTCTGTATGAACATACCCAGAGCAAGGTAGAAGAGTGCAAAGAGAATCATGATCAGGGAGAGTGTTATATATGGTTTTCCTTTCAATATCTCTTCGTTGGCAGCTACAAAATAATACTGGGGGAAAAACCTTGAAATTCTGACTACCCATGGTGCCAGATATGTCTGCGGTACCATAACGCCTGAGATGAAAGAAAGTCCAAGCGGTATTGATACTCCTACAGCACTGATCACATTTTTATGGGTTGTTACTGAAGTCATTAAAAATGCCATGGAAAGGGCAGCAGTCATAAATGACAGTATATTTACAGAGAGTGGTATCCATGGAAGGTGTAAGGTTTCCGGTCCTTTTATGGCAAATACGGGAAGCAGGAATATGACGGCAATGACAAGTCCACAGAAGAGCTGTCCTGAAAATATCTGAAGATTGAATTTAACTGTGGATAAGGGCAGAACATAATTTCTCATCTTTATGGGAATTTTTGAGTATTCCCTTATTACCAGGCCACACACTGAAAAATAAACTGCCATCATCCCGTAGGACATGAAGTTGAAGTAGAACCTGTACCATCCCTTTTCTTTTTCTTTTTCGGCTGAACTGTCTGAAAATGATACTTCTGATTTTATTTTCAGTGCATTTTCAACTTTCATATAATCCGGATTTTTTCCGTTTTTCATGGTCGCCTCTAAAAACATGAGGTATTTCTGTACATTTGATTCTACAAGGTAGCTCTCGGGAGATTTTGGATCGAGTATTGATTTTATAGTTCCTCCTCCGTTTTTGAATTCTTCTCCGAACCCTTCGGGAATTACCATGAAGAATTCAGCCGCTCCCTGAAAGACCATCTCCTGTGCTTCATCTTCGGGAAAAGGGATACTTTCCCGGGTAAAGGATTTTATATAATCCGCAAGTTTTTCTGAAATCTCTGAATTATCCTTGTTTATTACGATGCCATAAGGCCTGGACTCACTGAAGGATCCTTTTACTGCACTGCCTGATCTGGAACTCATCACCGAGAAAAACAGGAAGAGTGCAAGGTATGAAAGAAGAAGGATACCATTTCTTCCGGCCAGTTTAAGGTATGTTTTAAAGACTTTCATATTTCTTCCTCCCTGTATAAACAAGAGAAATTACAAATGTTACTGCAGCCATTGCAAGAAGGATTGTACATGTCAGCCAGAAAGTACTGAATTTCCCGAATGCGTTTATTTTTATAAGTTCAGTCGAGATGAGAGAATTTGGATTAAGGTATCTCAGAAACGGGAACTTATTCTCCGCAGCAAATTTTATCTCGGGGGACATCATGCCGGCAAGAAAGGCACAGCCTAACATATATACATTGGCAGCGGAAATTTTGGAATCTTCTTTTGATTTTAATGCTGCACCGATGAGGACTCCCAGGCTTACCCCGAAGAGATTTCCAAGGGACAGAAGAATGACGGTCGGAATCCACTGATTTATCGTGATTGTCTTTAAAATGAACGTCTGGAAAAGAAGAAGGATTAACGATGAAATGAATGTAAGGAAGAAAATTATTATTATCCCAGGACCCAGGAAGGATATTTTCTTCATGGGGGTTATGGATAATCTTGCACCGACCGCCGACTGATCGGCAAGAAGAAGTACGATGAGATATATTCCGGAAAACATACTGTACTGACATGCCATGGCAGAAAGTGTAAGTGAAGGGAGCTGAAAGGGCTCGATCCCCACAGCGTTTTTTTCAAAATAATTCTTATCCATGTTTATTTCAGAAGGAAGTATACCCATGGATATCATCTGCTTTACCTGATCGAGAATTCCCTTTACCACTGTCTCACTTATTCCCGATTCGTGGACCTTCATATTGAGATTCTTATCCACAAAGACATCGATATTACCTGAACTTAATTCCTTATCTGCATTTTCAGGTGAAACATCTTTTACAGTAAATATATCCACTGACGGGGCTATTGTATTGAAGAAACTGCCCTTTTCCACTGCTATGGGAATCTTAAGGTTTTCTTCAGGATTGGCAAGTCCTGCAAATGCCATCTTGAAAAAGACGGCGAGGACCATCGGGAAAATCAGTATCCAGAAGAGAAATCCGGTGTCCCTTACAATGTTTTTAAACTGGTAAACCCAGGATCTCTGGCTTTTCATCAGTCCCTCAGCTCCTTTCCCGTAAGTGCCAGGAATATTTCATTCAAGCTCGGCTGTTTTGAATAAAGTTTCTGATAGGAAAGGCCGTGTTTTCCTATGAATTCAATGAGGTTTGAAAGATTGTTTGAACCTTTTTCGAAGGAAAGTTCTATCCCGTCTTCCTTTCTTACATATTCCTCGAGGTGGGGAATATTCTTTATATCCTGAATGGCCTCAGGACTTAAATTCATGAAGTCCACAACAATTATTTCCCTTGTCGTTATAAGGTTCTTAAGCTCTTCAACTGTGCCCTGGGCAACGTTGCGTCCCCTGTCCATTATTACAATTCTCTGGCAGATTTCTTCCGCTTCTTCAAGATAATGGGTGGTATAAAGGACAGAAGCCCCATCCATGTTGAGCTTTTTTATCCCCTCGAGGATGAAGTTACGGGACTGGGCATCGACAGCTACCGTGGGTTCGTCGAGTATTATGAGTTTTGGCTTATGGACAATACCGCAGGCGATATTGAGTCTTCTTTTAAGACCACCTGAGAGTTTGTCGGGAAAGTATTTTCTGTAGTCGGAAAGTCCGACAAATTCAATTGCTTCTTCCGTTGCCGGACGTCTTTTTTCCCTGTCTTCTATGTACAGTCCGGCAAAATAATCTATGTTTTCCTGTACGGTCAGTTTTTCAAAGACTGCCACTTCCTGTGGCACAATTCCGATGTTTCTTTTTATTGAATATTGTGTGGGGCTCATTTCCTTTCCGAATATCACAATTTCACCCTTGTCAAAGCTTAAAAGGGAGAGTATACAGTTTATCGCTGTCGTCTTTCCGCATCCGTTGGGACCTAAAAGGCCAAGAATTTCACCTTCCTTAAGCTCCATGCTGAAATGATCAAGCGCCATTGTTTCCCTGTACCGTTTGACGAGGTTTTTAACTTCAAGTACCATATTTCCTCCCTATCTTCAGTTATTCACTTTAATGATATGTATTGTTGTATCGTTTCGTGTTCATAGTACCGTTCGGTGTTCATAGTATCGTTCTGTATTCATTTTCCCTTTTTTAAGTATTCAATGTAAGTTATATCTGTAATAAGAATACCCTGACAATTGTCATGTTTTTAAAAAGAACATTACTTCCGTCATTTTATGACTGAATAACCATTAACTTCATGGAGAATTTAAGGTTTTATAAGTATACTTATAGTCAGTGAAACAATGAAAAACTCAAAGAAATTCACCTGTACCAGCATACCCGGTGAAGTCTGAAAGATAAGAGCACTCTGTAACAGAAACAAGATCATGAACCTGATTATGAACATATAAGGGTAAATAATTTTCATAAAAAATCCTGGATTGATATCAGAGAATGTTGTCAAAGAATAATGTCCAAGAATAATGTCCAAGAATGAAACGAAGACTTATGTCGGGGAAGGTGTTTTCAGTCACCATAAAAATATTCAAAATCATTTTAGTCAGTCAATATTAATGGAGGGAGGTAAGGGATGGGACAACTTGCAGAACTTGTATTTATCTATCTTCTCGGAACACTATCCGGTTTCCCTGAAGGGACTGTATTCTTCTCACCTGCATATTCTTTAACTGCCTATATCATTTCCCTCACCGCACTGTCATTTGAAAATAGAATTTCAGACTATACTGCCTCTTTTCTATTCATTGTTCTATGCTTTTTTTATCCTCCGCTTACTGTATATACTCCCATGGCTGCCTATTCAGTATCTGGCCGTTCTATGATACCCATTATTCCCCTGACTCTTACACTCATTCCTGTAATTTTAAAGGGTGATTTCTTTATACCGGTCCTTTTTCTCCTCTCTGTATGGATGTCATATAAAAGCAGGATAAGGGTTAAACTGGGAAATGAGATAATAAGACTTAAGGATACACTCCGTGAAAATGAGATACTGACTTCAAGGATTAAAAAGGAAGAAGAAAAAAATCAGGAATCCAGGGTGGAAATAGCCCTTTTAAACGAAAGGAACAGAATCAGCCGGGAAATACACGATTCAGTCGGTCATACAATTACAGCTTCCCTTCTTCAGACAGAGGCCTTAAAAACGGTGGCCGGTGAAAACTTAAGCCCCATGCTTGATAAAATGTCACAGAACTTAAACCGGGGCATGGATGAGATAAGAAAGACACTCCAGGGAATTCACAGTCAGTCTGTGGACCTTGAAAGAAGGATATTAAGTTTAACCGAAGGTCCTGGAGAAAAATACAGTGTTGATTTAACCTTTCAGGCAGGGGATGAACTGCCGCCTGAATACAGGATTGCAGCAGAAAGGTTTATAAAGGAAGCTCTTACAAATATCAGAAAGCACTCCGACGGAGATTCAGTACATATAGTAATAAGAGAACTTCCTTCCCACTACACATTTTCTGTAAAGGACAACGGAAGTGAGAAAAAAGGCCCAATAAAAAAGGGGCTCGGGCTCATGGGAATGGAAGAAACTGCAGCAGAATACGGCGGTATCTTCACATCCGGATATCAGAAAGGGTTTTTTGTCCACATGACATTACCACGGAGAGATGAAAATGAATAAAAAAGTAATAGTAGTCGACGATGATCCCATAGTTGTGGATTCAATGAAGATGATACTCGAATCGGGAGGGTACGAAGTTTCGGGCACGGGAAGTTCCGGTAAGGATGCCGTGAGACTTAAAAAAGAACTTTCTCCTGATGTGGTCATCATGGATATCAGGATGGGGGAATATACAGGCCTTGATGCAGCAGAAGAAATCTTAAAGGATGATCCGCTTGCAAAAATTCTTCTTATTACAACTTTCAGGGATGATGAATATATAGAAAAGGCAATTAAATCAGGATGCTGCGGGTACCTGCTTAAACAGAATATAAAGGGACTCTTTCCTGCCCTTCAGTCGGTCCTGTCAGAACAGATGGTCCTCGACAGGGAAGTGATCGAAAAGATTCCTTCCGTAGTAAGTGAGGAAAAAAGAAAAACGGATAGAAAAACAGATGAAAGTAAAACAGATGAAA
>JBDHVQ010000084.1:0-8426 GCA_039809845.1 Clostridiaceae bacterium
TTTTCCAAATTAAAAAATCAAAACAAAAAAGTCAGGTTATTAAACCAGTTCTGATATATAGCCCACACATAAAAAGAATGCTTCCGGTAAGAAAGCATTCTTTTTATGTGTACTCATTAAGTTACATTTTCCTTTTAAAGTCTTACATTCCTGTCTACGGGCTGTGAAAGGGATATGAAGGTATCGGTTCTCTGAACCCCTGGTATAAGGTTGATACTTGTGAGGAGGAGTTCCTGAAGGTGAGCAATGTTCTTGCATACTACCTTTACAAAGAGTGTATAATTACCGGTGGTATAATGAAGTTCCACTATTTCCTTTATCTTGCTCATGGATTCCACCGCTTCCTGGAAGCTTGAACTCTTGTCGAGGTATACTCCAATGAAACAGCACACATCGTAGCCTAATTTAGACATGTCAAGGAGTATCTTGGTTCCTCTTATGATACCAAGATCTTCCATCTTCTTCATCCTTACGTGGATTGTACCCCCTGAAACATGACAGATTCTCGCTATTTCAAGATAAGGTGTCCTGGCATCCTTAATAAGTATATCCAGAATCTGAAGATCGAGATCATCCAACTGTACGCTTGCAGCCATATTATTCCTCCGATTGAATTTATATGAATTGTACATTATAGCTAAAGGATTGATACATTTTTATGTTAAACGATACAACTTTAGAAAAATGATACAGATTAATTATAACTGTTTTGAACTGAATGTAAAGTAGTTAATCATTATTTATTGTTAATTTCTCAAAATAATGCCGGGAAACTGCACCAATTCTGTTATTTAGTCCCGTTTATATTTAATTAAATATACTAAGGTAAAAGATTTTTTCAAAAGAACTGCTGTTCGATACGATAAGATGATAATATGAGTATAAATTTTAATGAATCGTCAAACAACACTCTTTATTCCATGTATATTTAAACCTTATTATGGTATTATCTAATAGTAATTTTATTTTAAGGAGGGACTTTTCGTGCGTATAACACCATGGTTTGCTTTGGACATTCTGCTGATGGTGCTTTTCAGTTTCGGGGTTATGATTTTATTCAATATCGCAAATATTTACTACCTTAAAAAGCTGAGAATAAACAAATGGATACTTCTTGGTATTTCCATCGGACTCATAATTTTATCCCAGGTATTTACCTACTACAATTACCGCTGGTTCATATCTCTCATTCCTTTTCTTCTCGGTATCTTCTTTCTCGTATGGTTCTTCGATGTACACAGGAATCCGAAGCTTAAAAAGGCTGCAGAAGAAAAACAGATAATAAACAGACCTAAGGCAAAGCCCAACAGGGCAAAGAAGGCAGAAATACCAGCCCAGAACACAGCTCCAAAAAAGAAAAACAGCAAATAACCTGGAATTGAAAATGTAATCGGAATGAATTGCCAGGACATAACAAAAAGACCGGAATTACCCGGTCTTTTTGTTATGTCCTGAATTATTCATTTAAAACTTATACAGCAGTTTCCGGAAGTTAGTTTACGCCTGTAGCTTCGACAAACTTATGGAAAATTTCTGTATTGTCGTATACACCGTTAAAGAGTGTTGATTTTGCACCTATTGCGTAAACACCTACAGGGATACCTGTGTGTGAATATGAAGTCCAGCCCACACCAGCCTTGTGGTTAAGAATCCTTGTAACTGTCATTGATATTGGTTCGTAACCGCCATAGAGAAGATCTGTGATTTCAGATTTGGTTCTCTGATCCTTTGGCTTTATGTTTTCTGCAAGTGCGTTTTTGATGAGTTCCACTTCGTATGCAGACATTTCCATTGGGTTTACTTCCTTGTCAACTGTTCCTGTAGGAGATACTGTAAGTCCGTAGTATTCAGTGATTACAGGCATGAGTTTTTCAAAAGTAAGGGCAGGATCTGCTTCAATCATTTCGTTTATTACCTTGTCAAATTCAACGTAAGAATTCTTCTGGTTTGCAAGGAGGGCAAAGTTTGTGTCGTATTCAGTGGAAGCCTGTCCTATGGACATACCGCCTGTTTCGTGGTCTCCTGTTACAACGATGAGAGTTTCTTCAGGGTGCTTCTGAGCAAATTCAAGGGCTACCTTTATTGCATCATCGAGCTGTTCCACATCGCCTATAACCGCTTTGGCGTCATTTGCGTGTCCAGCCCAGTCGATCTTTCCTGATTCAACCATCATGAAGAATCCGTTGTCGTTGTCGAGTACATCTATTCCTTTTCTTACAAAGTCCTTAAGTCTTACATCTTCATCCTTCATGTCTATCTGGTAAGGCATTGCACCTGAATCCTGAACTGCAGGAGTAACAGCATATACTTTTCCGGAATCTTTATTAAGGCTTTCTATTTCTTCCTTTGTCTTTGCAATCTTGAATCCTTCTTCGGCGAGAACTTCGTACATGTCCTTCTGATCCTTGTTCTTTCCTGTATTCTGGCTTATTGTACCACCACCGAAGTAGGTAACTCCTGAAGGAGCCATCTGCATTGCAAGGTCGTAGTAGTTGTTTCTTGATTCGTTGTGTGCGTAGAATACTGCAGGAGTTGCGTGGTTTATTGTAACTGAAGATACAACACCAACCTTCATTCCCTTCTTTATAACCTTTGAAGAGATGTTTTCAGGAGCAGTAACCTTGTCGATACCCATTGCAAGTACACCTGAAAGTGTCTTTATACCTGTTGCAAGGGAAGTTCCTGATGAAGCAGAGTCCGGTGCGAATGAAGTTGCGTCGTGTACATACTGAACTCCTGATGCAGGGAACTGGGGGAATGCCATCTTTGCAGGTGCAACTTCAGTTACCTTGTTGTTTCCGTGGTAAACCTGAACTGAATGCATCTGGTTGTAGGACATACCGTCACCGATGAAGAAGAATACGTATTTTGCAGTCTTTCCGCTGTCAGTTATTGCAGGGATTACAGCGTCTTCGAATGCTTCAACAGATGCACCCTGGTAGGCATTGGAAGCGTTTGATGATGCTTCTGAAGCATTTGATGCAGCATTGGAAGTGTTTGATGTTGCATAGGCGGATACAGAAAGTCCGGCAGTTAGCATTAATGCTGCCAGAAATGCTGAAATTCTCTTATTCATTGAAAAACCCTCCGAAATATTAATTTTGTTGCCTATTAAAATATAAAGGGTGTATGTAAAAGAGAAGACTGTTTAGGGTTAATAAACGGTAAAGTACCAATATGCTTTCCCGGAATCAGTTGATTCTTATCTGTTTCGCCTGTTTAAAGGGATTGCTGTACTTTAAAACCTTACACTTTACATCACCATGTTAAATTAAAGTAAAAATAATCATAATAATTAAAAATCAATAACGGAAGAAATCATGATAAAATAAAATATTAATAAATATAAAGCATCATGAAGTAATAAGATAAAAAATCCAGGAAGAAAATCATGACAAAATTAAAGAACAGGATCAGATGGGGAATCCTGTTCTGTGAAAGTAGATTTTTACTTTTTGATTTATTCTGTTACCGGAAACTTTCTGACCGGCAGCTGGAATCTGTCTGTTTTTAAATTCTATAATTTCCTGATTAACCGGTATTTTTATGAACATCCTGTTGTGGTACCGCAGTCGAGACATACCTTGCATGTTCCGTTCATAACCATCTTGGTGGATGAACAGTTGGGGCAGATGGATGAATAAAGTTTTTCGCCGTTTTCCCTGGCTTCCCTTATGAGTTTCTTCTTTAAAGCATCATCGGTTATTATGTTGCTTTCACCTGGAAGTACTTCCGTTGAAAAATCTTCATCTTCCTCATCTTTTTCAAAGGTTATATTTTGTGCCGGTGCTTCATTCTTTCTCATATTTGAACTTCTCGGTCCGTCTCCCGTGGTATGAAAGTCATCGAGTTCGCCTTCGGATGGTTTTACCTGACACCTTGAGAAGTCTCCGTTTTCTATGTCTATTACCTTGGAAATAAGGTCTGAAATGGAAGTTACATGTTTGATGTAAGGGTGTTTGGACACAAATCCGTATGGTTCATATTTCTGCCCCCTCAGCATCTTTGAAATATTCCTTGATGGTATTCTGTACTGAAGCATCACTGAAATTGTCTTTGAAAGGGAATTTAAAAGTCCAGTTATAAGTGTTCCTTCCCTGTCTGTAGTTATGTATATTTCACTGATTGTGCCATCCTTGTCCCTGTTTACGGTAGTGTAGATTTTTACGTCTTCTATCTGGGCAGGGTGGGTATGTCCGGATCTTATTCCCTGGGGTTTTATTCTCCTTGAGATATTCTTTTCAAGGTCTTCCTTGTTTTTCTGTGCGTATTTTAAAAGTTCAGGGTATGTAAGGTTTTCAAGGTCTTCCATTGACATATCATCTTCAAGTCTTGTGTTTAACGGCTGTGCAAATTTTGAACCGTCCCTGTAAAGGGAAATTCCCTTTACACCGCTCTTCCATGCATTGATTGCAACCTGCTTGAAGTCTTCCACAGTTGCGTTGGACGGAAGATTGACTGTCTTGCTTATAGCTCCTGATACCAGGGGAGTGAGGGCTGCAACCATCATGACATGTCCGTTGTGGTGGATGAACCTTTCTCCTGTTCCGCAGGTATTTGCAGTATCGAAGATCGGATAGTGTTCCTCTTTAAGATGTGGGGCACCTTCAATTTTGCCGTCGATCACCATTCCGTTTTCTTCCCTTGAAATGTAATCCATGATGTCTTTAATTTCATCGGGGGAGTAGCCTGCATTTTTAAGACCTTCTGTTATTACAGGGTTTGCAATTGTCATGTATCCGCCGCCTGAAAGCTTCTTATATACCACATGGGAGAAGAAGGGTTCAATTGAAGTTGCGGCGCAGTCCATTGCAAAGGATATTGTTCCTGTGGGGGCAATAACTGATACCTGGGCATTTCTGTATCCGTTTGCCTTTCCGAGGGAAAGTGCATCCCTCCATTCTTTCTTAAGGGATTCTGAGAGGTTTTTCTGTCCGAGGGATTTTAAAAGCCCGTGGTTTACATAAACAACGTCGTAATTTATTCCGTCGGGTTTTTCATCTACAGCTCCTGCAACAGCAGCATGGTTTTTTATAACCCTTAGCATATAATCCTTATTTATGTCATAGGCTTCAAAAGTACCTGCCTTTTTTGCCATGAGTGCTGACACTGCATAGCTTCTTCCTGTAAGGACTCCCATGATACCTGCAGCAAGGGATCTTGCTTCAGCTGAGTCGTACGGGATACCTGCAGACATTAAAAGTGAAGCGAGGTTTGCAATACCAAGTCCTGTGGTCCTGAATACGTGGGTCTTTCTTGCGATGTCGGGAGTCGGGAACTGTCCCCAGTGTATCGATGCCTCAAGAAGAAGCTGACAGAGGGAAACTATATGGGTAAAGCCTTTGACATCAAATTCCTTCTTTTCCCTCTCCCAGAACCTGTATACGTTGATAGATGCAAGGTTACAGCTGGTGTCGTCGAGGAATGCGTATTCACCGCATGGATTTGTTGAATTGAGCCTGTTGTGGTGAGCCATATACTGACCGTCTTCTCCGGCAGGGCATGTATGCCATGCGTTGAAAGTATCGGTATACTGAGGTGCAGGGTCTGCGCATTTCCATGAAGCCTCGTTGAATTCATTCCATAATTTTGCAACGGAAATTTCCCTGTCAGCTTTACTGTCCACTCTGCCTTTAAGGGTTATCGTTTCATCGGGATTGGAGGATAAATTCATAACCTTCTCCATGAATTCATCGGAAATCCTCAGTGAGTTGTTTGAATTCTGTCCGGAAACAGTCTCATATGCTTCACCTTCGAAGGATCCGTCGTAGCCCATCTTTGCAAGGGCCCTTACCTTATCTTCTTCCCTGGCTTTCCATGTTATGAATTCTTCTATTTCAGGGTGGTCTATGTCAAGACATACCATCTTAGCCGCACGCCTTGTGGTACCGCCAGACTTTATTGCACCTGCATTCCTGTCAAGACCCTTAAGGAAACTCATAAGACCTGAAGAAACACCGCCGCCTGATAATTTTTCCCCGCCTGCACGGATGGGGGAGAAGTTTGTACCGGTACCTGACCCGCCTTTAAAGAGCTTTGTTTCTGTCACATACTGTTCGGAAATGGAGTGGGGCCCCAGGAGCTTGTCTTCGATTGAAAGGATGAAACATGCAGAAGCCTGTGTCCTTGTATAGGCATCTTCAGATTCCACAGCTTCCTTTTTAACAGGGTCGTACCAGAAGGTTCCGTTGGAATTGCCCTTTATTCCGTATGTCTGTTTGAGACCGGTATTGAACCACTGGGGGGAATTGGGTGCAAACATCTGGTTTAAAAGTGCATAGACCACTTCATCGTAGAAAATCTTTCCTTCTTCTTCAGTAGTTATGAGACCTTCTTCAATGAGGGCGTCCCTCCAGAAGGAGACCATCCTGTGTGCAACCATCCTTAAAGAATCTTCATAGCCCTTTTCGTTGTTTACACCGGCTTTTCTGAAGTATTTGGATGCTATAATATCTATTGAGTTCTGGGAATAAAAATCGGGGAATTCAAGGTTTTTCATATCTGTAAGAACCCTTCCCGTCTTGTAGTCCTTTAAAAGAACATCTCTTTTTACCCATGTAAAAAGGTCATATACATCCTTGTCCTTACTGCCTTCGAGTTCTTTGGTATAATGTCTTTTAAGGACATCTTTGATATCGTTCATAAGGTACCTCCTGTTATTGAAAAATTCCCGTGGGGAATATATAAGTATGGTTTTTATTATAATACTATATATAGTGTTTTAAAACCTAAAAGACACTATATATCCCGATCCTGAAAAATTTACTACATTCATAAATAATAACAGGGGAATATTCCACTATTATTTTATGGGGGATAAAAAAGATAAAACAAATATTTCTTATCCCTGAAAAATGGCTATATTATAATCTTACACTTCCGGAGGGACAAAATTTTGGAAAAATATATTGAAAAGACGCAAAGCGGTGCATTTGTATTTAAAAATGTGACTGTTTTGGGAGACGTAAAACTCGGAGAAGGTACTTCAGTCTGGGCAGGGGCAGTGCTGAGAGGAGACTGCGGTTCAATTGAAGTAGGTATTGGCACCAATATACAGGACAACGCCGTACTCCATATGATACACGGAGAAAATTTAAAGATCGGTGACAATGTAAGTATAGGTCACAATGCAGTCATCCACTGCAGGGAAATCGGGGATAATGTCCTGGTGGGAATGGGTTCTGTTATATTAAACAGGAGTGTTGTGGGAAATAATGTGATAATCGGCGCGAATGCCACTGTAACAGAAGGAACTGTCATTAATGACGGGGAGATGTGGCTCGGAAGTCCTGCAAAATTCAAAAGGATGCTGACTCAGGATGAAATTGAAGGAATAAAGAACAATGCCCTGGAGTACAGGGAATCAGCAATAGAACACATGGAGGGAAAATATGTACGATATAGGTAGATTCAACGAAATGAACGTGGTGAGAAAAGCCGATTTTGGTGTGTATCTCGGTGCCGGAACAGGAAGCACATCCGATGATATACTCCTGCCCAACGGAAGTGTCGTGGGTGAGATACCCGAAATCGGAGATACAGTAAGGGTATTTATTTACAGGGATTCAGAAGACAGGATAATAGCTACCATGAAGGAACCTTTAATCACCGAAGGTGAAGTTAAAAAACTTAAAGTTGTTGAAATAAACGACATAGGGGCATTCATTTCCATGGGTCTTGAAAGGGATGTATTTGTTCCAAGGAAAGAACAGAAATACATACTCGAGGAAGGAAAAGAATATCTTTTCAAGTTATACCTCGACAAGAGTAAAAGACTTGCCGCGACTACCGATGTCAACGGAGCACTTGAAGTCGCACCCGAAGGTACATTTGAAAAAGACCAGGAAGTACAGGGTACAGTCTATTCACTGCAGCCCGGAGATACCTTCTTTGTGGCTCTCGGCGACACGTATAAGTCAGTCCTCAATAAAGACGAATATTTTGAAGAAATAAACCCAGGGGATGTAATAAAGGCGAGAATCTTAAAAATCCTTGAAGACGGAAGACCCGTACTTACAATGAGATCAGACCTTAAAACCGAAAGACTCGAACTTAAGGATGTAATTCTTAAAAAGATAAAGGAAAATAAAGGTTCAATACCATACAACGACAAGAGTACTCCTGAAGAAATAAGGGAAGAATTCAAAACATCCAAGAACTACTTCAAGATAGCCCTCGGAAACCTCATGAAATCAGGTCTTATTTACCAGGATGAAAAAGGAACGCATATTAAGAAATAATAATTAATAAGCATCAGAATACAGTACGAAGTTACATATGAAGTTACAGATAGCACTGCAGCATTAATATTAAGGTGAAACTTCAATGGTAAACTGTATCGTTTAAAATAAAAGGTTCTACAACAAATTGTGTGGGTAAGTAAGTTATCCACACAATATTTTTTTCAAAAAGTATGGAGACATAGG
>JBDHVQ010000085.1:0-8328 GCA_039809845.1 Clostridiaceae bacterium
TATTCATCTCCCCTTTTGTTATCTGCAGGAGATAAAAACTGTGCTATGAGATATCCGTGGGCTGCATGGATCTGGACTCCTGAAAATCCCGCTCTTTTACTTATTTCTGCAGCTTCCCCGAATTTTTCTGTAATATCCCTGATTTCATCTTTTGTGAGTTCTCTCGGAGGATTAAAGAAAGGAGCCATTTCCCCTTCCACGGCTATTGCGCTGGGGGCTACGGGCTGCTTATTGATAACAGATGGAGACTGCTTGCCTGGATGGTTTATCTGTACGAATAACTTTGCTCCGTTTTTTTGTCCTTCTTCAGCCCATTTTTCAAGTTTTTCCATGTCTGAATTCCTGTCAAATACAATATTTCCAGGTTCTCCCAGCTGATTTTTATCAACCATTACATTTCCTGTCATTATAAGTCCGGTGCCGCCTTCGGCCCATAACCTGTAAAGAGACGGGATATTCTTTCCCGGCTGGAAATTACTGTCACCCATGGCTTCACTCATAGCTGATTTTGCAAACCTGTTTTTTATTACCATCCCGTTTTTAAGCTTCGCTGACTCAAATAATTCTTTCAACTTCAATACCTCTTTCATATTTTTTAACTGACTGCCATATTCCGATAACCGTATACCCTGAATTTCAGATTTTTTTCTGCATAAATACTTTTAAAAATCAATACTTTTAAGTTTTTAAAACTTTAAGATAATGATAACACCTGCAACAATAAATTCAATGCAAAAAATCCCGGAAAACCCGGGATTCTTAAAATGTTAATATTTTTACTGTACTTATTGAATATCTCTGCCTTGCTGTCTTATCTCTTTTACTTAAGACCGTAAACGAAGTGTGCATCCTGAAGGTAGATAAGGGCTTTCTTGCTGTCGAGTGCATTATTTATAGCTTCCATAATGGGTCTTACTGTTTCATCCCTTGCAATAATAATAACCACATCGTCAGATCCTTCAGTATCCTTTGAGAAAAGACTGTTTGCAGCCTCCATTTCAGAAGGTTCGAGTATTGTACCACCCCTTGCTCCTGCACCCCTTGCAGCCTCCATAAGAGTATCTGCAGTGCCGTTTCTTATTATGGCTGTGATTACTTCAAATTCACCCTTGTTTCTTTCAAGTGAATCCACATTGCCCATGAATTCTGTGTAGACTTCATTGATGTTTGTGGAATATGCAATACCGTGGCCTGGTTTTCCGAGGCTGAACTTTTCATAAAGTTCCTTAAGGAAAATCTCCGCAAGATCTGTTGCTGTTACTAGGGAAACCACATCTCTTTTAAGATCGTGACTTTCAAGTTTTGCCAGAAGCTCCTTGTTTGCCGTACCTGTTCCCACACTTACAGTTCCTGATGGTATACCCTTCATCTTTGCAAGGGCTAAAACATCCTTTCCCCTGCCCAATGGAACAATTATGGTAACATGGTCCATTGCTATTTTTTTATTTTCTGACATATTCACTTTTCCTCCTGAATTTCTTAATAAATATGCATCCATGTCATAAACGATGTATTTATTATATCATCGGCTCTAAGTTTTAGATATGAACAGCCAAAATCTAACCGTTTATTTACAAAAACACTTATTTATTCCCTGAATGAAACCCTTTCAGATTCCATAAATTCAAAATTCTGCATATGAATACCCGGATAAAAATTTTCCCTTATCCTTCCTGCAAAGAAACCATCCTTATAGACTGTAACTTCATCTGCAAAATCCCTTACCACTTCACACATAACTTTATGTATCTCAGAGAGAGGGACAGGATAATCGTATTTTTCCTTATTCACTATGAAATAATCAGAAAAACTGAGATGATGGGTTTCATCCTGATAAATGAAATACTCCCTGCCCTCTTCCCCGAGCATTTCATAAAGCATCAGTGTCTTTTCAAGTTCTTCAGTCCTTTCTTCATGTTCCTTCAAAAGATAATCCTTGAATTTCTTCGACTCAAGATCCTTAAGCTTTTCTATTTTATATTTGATTTTTTCTTCGTAGCTTATGAAGCCTCTCCTGTAATTTAAAACTTTTTTACCTTCAGTATTTCCTTCAATATAGTTTTCATGGAGAAACTGTATTGACCCGTCCAGCATAATACATCCTGATACATTCTCAATACCCAGGTTTTTGAGTACCGTCATCCCGCCGAGGGAATGACCCATCAGCATAACTTCCTCTTCCCTTATCATCCCTTCAATCCTTTCAAGGGAATTTATTTCAGAAATATGACTTAAAACATATGAAATATCTTCTGCCCTGGCACTTATCTGTTCATCCCTTTCTTCAAAGCTGCTCTCTGAAAGGATCCCTTCCTTCATCTTTACTATTTCGGAAGTCCCTGGAATAAGAGTGAAGTCAGTATCATAAAGATGACCAACTGTTACGACGGCATATCCTGATGATACGAGAAATGGTATCATAAACATGAAAAAGTCCCTGTCAGCAGTAAAACCATGTGAGAGTATAATAAGATTTCTCTTTTTATCATCCCAGGAGCTTTCTGCATTATTGATAAACGGGAATTTTAAGTTTTCAAGATACTGAGTCTTATCTGCCTTTCCGTCACTGTATATTCTCCTCAGCAAGTCCTCGTCACCTTCGTATATATTCTTATAAAATGAATCCCCTTTTTCCGAAGTGGGATAATAGATACTCAAAGGAATTCTCCTCGGTGTTTCAGGAGAAAAGTACTTCCTTACTCTTTCATCTTCCATAAGATATGTTATTCTTCCGCAAGCCATATATATCCTCCGTATTAAATTAATCATTTTCAGAACAATTCTGACCTTTATTTTCATATCAATCATTCAGCTGAAATACCTTTAAAAACTCAAAAGTTAATTACAATCCTTCATTTAAATCTTCATTTAAAAATTCATTCAACGGACGAATTTATAAAAGGTGTGATTTTCTTTCTTTCCATTATTTTATTTCATTTCATAATTTTACACCTTAAGATCTCTTCTCATTATTTTACACCCTAAGATACTTCCTCATTATCTTACAGCTTTCCTGTTATCTTACACTCTGCCTGTGTTGAAATAGCGAACCACCTGGAAATTATTGATTAAGATTTTCTATAAGAAGTACTGAAACGTCGAAATATAATTCAAAATTGTCGCAAAAGAATACTTTAACGTCATGCTATAATAATAGAGGGTGATAAAATGAGTAAATATGAAATTGAAACGGAAAAACAATCAAAGGAAGACCTGCTGCCTCCAAGAGTCCGGGACTTTATGAATTATATGTCCACAATAAGAGGAAAAAGCAGCAGTACTATTGATGCCTATACCTATGATCTCACAGTGTTTTTAAAATACATGAAGATAAGAAAAGGTCTCTCTGATGGGAACGGTGAATTTGAAGATACTGTTATTTCTGATCTTGACGATGATTTTTTAAGGTCAGTCAATCTGTCTGATTTATATTCCTATATGGGATTCCTCGAAAAGCAGAGGGACAATTCATCCTATGCAAGGGCCAGAAAATCAGCATCCTTACGGACATTCTTCCGGTTCCTGCAGGGAAAAGCAAGGGTCATCGACCAGAATCCTGCAGCAGAGCTTGAAAGTCCAAGAATCAAGAAAAGTGCTCCGGTATACCTGTCTCTCGATGAAAGTGTAAATCTTTTAAAATCCATGGATAAAAGTGATAAGGACTATTACAGGGACTACTGTATTCTGACTCTTTTTTTAAACTGTGGAATGAGGCTTTCTGAACTGATATCCATCAGAAAAAAGATGATAAGAGAAGATGTAATTACAATTCTGGGTAAAGGAAACAAGGAAAGGACTGTTTATCTTAATAAGGCCTGTCTCAAAGCCATAGAGGAGCACCTAAGCCATATGGACCTTACGGATGTTCCCGAAGAAAACAGGGATTATCTCTTCCTTTCAAGCCACAAAAAACCGGTTAGTAAAAGAACGGTGGAAAGACTTGTGAAAAAACACATAGGCCAGTCAGGTCTTGACAGCGAAAAATACACTCCACATAAATTAAGACACACTGCAGCAACTCTTATGTACAAGCACGGAGATGTGGACATAAGATCCCTTCAGATGATTTTAGGACACGAAAATATTTCGACCACACAAATATATACACATGTGGATGATGAACGTCTTAGGGAATCAGTAAAGGCAAATCCCCTGTCGGATATCGATGAATGGGATGATATTTAAAAAGCAGCAGGCAAAGGCGGCCCCCTTTCCTGCTGCTTTAAATTTTATAGATATTTTATTGATAGGGATTACTGATTATTTAAGGTCCTTTGCTTTTACTGCAGTTTCAAGGGCAATCTTCATCATCTCAGTGAAGGTTTCCTGTCTTTCTTCAGATGTTGTGGCTTCACCGGTAACAAGAGAATCTGAAATTGTAAGGATAGCAAGAGCTCTTACCCTTGCCATGGCAGCAGCTGTATAAAGTCCTGCCGCTTCCATTTCCACGCAGAGAGTTCCGGCTTTTGCGAAGAGTTCATGTGAATTGGTTTCATCGTAGAAAATATCTGATGACAGAACATTTCCCACTATTGGTTTTATTCCGAGTTCCTCTGCAGATTTATAAGCATCAGTCAGAAGCATAAAGTCTGCAGTTGCTGCATAGTCAAATCCTTTGAACCGGTTTTTATTGAATCCGTTTGTGGTGGACGCAGAAGATGCCAGTACCACATCCCTTATATTGACTTCCGGAACTATTGCGCCGGCAGAACCGACTCTTATGAGATTTTTAACACCAAAATCATGTATGAGTTCATGGACATAAATTGAAATGGATGGAATTCCCATCCCCGTTCCCTGTACTGAAACAGGAGTATTTTTATACATTCCCGTAAACCCAAGCATCCCTCTTACATTGTTATACTGCTTAACATTTTCAAGAAAATTTTCTGCTATGAATTTTGCCCTTAACGGATCCCCGGGTAAAAGTATGGTTTCTGCTATTTCACCTTTTTTTGTACCTATATGTACTGACATATCTTATTCTCCTTCAATTTATATTATTTTCTGTAAATGCACTTATTTTTCCGGATTCATTTTCTTTCCGTAACTTCTTTTCGTTTCAGGAACTACTTCGTTTCAGAACTTCTTTTCGTTTTCGGCCTTCTTTTAGTTTTCGGATATTTTTCCGGACATACCTCGTCAGACTCTAAATAGTATCATTTATATTTATGTACCTTTTCAGGGACATTACTTTCTTAATAATATTTCTGATACCTTTTAAAATATTTTAACATATAATGGGTTCCTGCAAAATTTCTTCCGGAGTTTTACGTGAAAAAACTTTTCTTTATATTTTTTTACCTTAAAATTAATGGCCGGATGTTATACTTATGTTTAATCAGAAAGAGCTTCATTCTCATGCATCCTGAGGATATACATTCTCATTGGTTTCTTTTGTTAAGGTATTTTTATTAATAATTAAGGAGGGTTACTATGAAAAGACTGATTTCTCTGTTATTTATCATTCTTCTGTGTTTTGCAGTTTACCTGGATTTCACAAAATCCCATACCCCTTTGAGCGAATTCATTGGAAAAGCAATGAATTTCAAGATAGCCAATGCCGGAAATGCGGGTACTGTAAAAGAAGAATATCCTGTCGTTGTGAGCAATCCCAGAACTGCAGAGGATATGCTTAAAAAAGTATATCAGTCCGGCAATAAGGATATCCGAAATTTTTATATTATATACAGGTACCCTGATGCGACTTCAGAAGAATTTATGAAGGTTTCTTCCCCCGATGGGAAATCCATGACTGTCGAAATCAGACTTCCTGAAGAGAACAGTTCTGTTTCTGACAGAGTCCTCTCTGCGTTTTTAAAAAACAGAAGGTTCTCATTCAAAAACTACCGGAACCTTGAGGATAATATCAAGGAGGTCTATACCAAAGGAGAAGATATATCAATACAGAATTCCTCACACAGGGTACTCTATTCAATAAAAATGATTGAAAAGGAAGATGACAGGGACAAATCAGTAAAGTACAGAATACTTTCCGTCTATATTTCTGATGCAGAAATCTTTTTGAAACTCAATGGCCTGAGGGATGAATTTGAACATGCAAAAGACGGTGATGTCCTCATGACAGATTTTTATGTAAGAGGAAAAGATAAAAATGCACAGTTTGCAGTTTCCAAGGATTTACCCAAAAATACGGATAAAGTTCCGGTAACGAGGCTCATCATTTATTTTGACCCCGATCTTTATACCAGGGACCAGGCATTTTTATTTGTAAAATCGCTGGATATGCTGAATGAAAAAGATACGGAAGAAGTGAAAACTTTCCTTAAATCATCGCAGAAATGGGCACCAAAGAAGTCTGAAGAAATGGAAAAGCTTAAAAAGAAAAACTTTTCAGTTTTTGCAAGTTATTTAAAGAAAATGGATCAGGTTACATTAAGTTTTGAATTTTACAATTAGATAATATAAAGGGACTTGTCCTTTTAAAAAATAAAATTTTATTCTGAATCATCTTCAGAAAGCCGGCAAAACAGGTGCTTTTATTAATGCTGAATAAAATCCTTTGCAATTAATATTCTCAAACCTCCAATAATGCAGAAATAATCTACACCCTTATTCCAACATATTAATCAATCAGAATAGGGGTGTATTCTATTTACTGCTTGTGAAAAAATGAACATAAACAAGAAATTACGATTGCATTTCTTTAATATATGTTTATTTTTTAATTATCGCAATATATTCTATTAAATATTTATATATATTATGAATTGGCAGATTTTAATTTGATTACCCTGGTATTAAATATATTTTTAACTTTTTTAATCAAAAATCATCCATACATACCCAAATTTATCAGTTATTTTCATGATACCGTGAACATCTGTTTGTATTTTGAGGAATCCTCCTGTATAATTGAATCAATAAGTATCAAGAGGAGTAATTCCATGGCAGTTAAAGGCGAAAAGCAGAAAGAAGTATATAACTATATAATAGAATTTGCAGAAATGAGGGGTTATCCTCCTTCAGTCAGAGAAATCTGTGCTGCAGTGGGATTAAGATCCACATCCTCTGTCCATAATCATCTTCAGAACCTGGAAAAACAGGGACTTTTAAGAAGGGATCCTACCAAACCCAGAGCCATTGAAATCCCTGAACTTGCCCGTCCTGAAATACTGAAGATTCCCGTGGTGGGAAGAGTCCAGGCAGGTCTTCCTGTCCTTGCAGAAGAAAACATAGAAGACCACTTCATGCTTCCTTCCCATTTTGTAAAACACACGAATGACCTTTTTATTCTTAAAGTACGGGGAGAAAGTATGATCAATGCAGGCATCCATGACGGTGACCTTGCCATTATAGAAAAGGCTGAAACTTCTTCTGACGGTGAGATTGTCGTTGCCCTCATTGAAGACGAAGCCACTATAAAGACTTTTTACAGGGAAACCAGTTATATAAGGCTTCAGCCTGAAAATGACACCATGGATCCCATCATAGTAAAAGACTGTTCAATACTCGGAAAACTCGTGGGCATATACAGGAAATTCTAGAAAACATCCCTTCAGAAAAAGATTTTTTTCTGAAGGGATGTTTTAATTTCCATATTAATTTCAACTCATTTGAATTTTTCCGGTCTGTTAATATGTTTTCCGGTTATTCTTTTTCTGATATTTCCTTCCTGAGCCATTCAAGTGCCTTTGTCTCCGCTTCTTCCGGGGAAGCCTGGATATCAGGTTCTATACCTTCTTCACTGTATTCTATACCGTTTATGTCAACTGTATTTCCCACAGAGAGCATGAGACTTAAACCTGATTTTAAAGGATATACCATGTTGGCTGTAAGATATCCTGCAGAAACTTCTCCGAATGTTTTTACGTTTTCCCCGGTCTTTAATGCAAGAAGAGTCTGTTCGCCGGAACTTGCGGTTTTTTTACCCTGGAGAACTGCTATGGGAACCTGAATTTTAAAATTGGCTTCCGGAATACTGAGTGTTGTTCCACCTCCAATATTTTTTCCGTCTTTCAGAGTAACTGAACTTTTATTTTTTCCCATTGAGAATGTCATGATATTCCCATCAGGGATTAATGGGGAAATACCGAGAATCATAGGACCCATGTCTCCCCCGCCGTTTTTTCTTAAATCCACAATGACTCCGCTGTACTTTTCATTTTTTAAAGGTTCGATAAGTTTTTCAGCATATTTTTGTGATTCTTCCAAAGTCCCGGAGAATTCAGGGAGCTTCAGAACAAGGATATCATCCCTTAATTCATATTCAGGAAAAAGCATTTCCTTGGGGTCAGTGAAATCATTGGGATTAAAGACATTGGAATGTTTTCCGCCGGCTTTTTTGACATATTCTTTTAAAATGAG
>JBDHVQ010000086.1:0-8303 GCA_039809845.1 Clostridiaceae bacterium
ATAGTTCTTTATAGTTCTTTATAGTTCTTTATAGTTCTTTATAGTTCTTTATAGTTCTTTATAGTTCTTTATAGTTCCTTATAGTTCTTCCTACCTTGATGATTCAAGGGTTATTTCACCTTCATATTCCTTGTTTTCAGGAACCCTGTATATTCTTACCTTAACGGTGTCACCAGGCTTGAAGTTTGACTTTATTGTATTGAGCTGTACTGTCGTCGTGATTCTTTCTCCGGCAAAGTATGTGATGATGTCTTCCTGCTTTAATCCTCCGAGTTCTGCAGGAGATCCCGGTGTAACTTCCATTACCATTACACCCTGTGGCACGTTGTACCTCTGTGCAAGGTCCGCTGTCACGTCCTTAACTGAAACACCTATGGTAGTTGGTGCATTTGTCTGTCCCTGTGTTCCGGGTTCAGTATTCATTTTTGAAATAAGTATATTGATCGGAATTGCAAAAGATATGCCTTCTATTTCCATCTGGGCAATCTTTGCTGAATTTATGCCTATTACCTGACCCCTTGAATTGAACAGAGGGCCTCCGGAGTTACCTCCGTTTATTGCAGCATCAGTCTGCAGATAATGGAACTGTTTTCCGCCGACTTCCACAGCACGGTTCTTGGCTGAAATAATACCTGATGTAACTGTTCCTGCAAATTCAACGCTCATGGGGTTACCGATTGCTACAACCTGTTCCCCGACTCTTACTTCATCTGAGTTGCCTATCGTGACAACACCCGGGACTTGAGTTCTTGAAGTATCGATCTGTACGATTGCAAGGTCATTGTCTTCATCCGTCCATATAACCCTTCCTGTGGTTTCAGTGCTGTCGTAGAGTATTATATTGACCTGACCATTTGAACCTTCAACAACGTGGTAGTTTGTCGCTATGTAGCCCTTAGAATCGATGAAGAATCCGGTTCCCACGCCTTCAGCATACTGCTGTCCCAAAAATCCCTGGTTTATGAGTTTTCTTACTGAAACTGTAACAACAGCAGGTGCATTCTGTTCCACAAGGTCCGCTATGGAAAGATCTGACTCCTGTCTGAATTCAGTGGGTGAATTTGTTGTATTATCTCCCATTGCGACATAACTGTCACTGAATGTAAAACCTGAACTTACACTTACAATAAGACAGGCTGTAAGAAGTGCCGTGATTTTCTTTTTTATCATTTTGGTTTCTCCCTGGAAAAATTTAATAATGGATGCAACGGACAATACTCTTACATCCACCGTTCATTAACCATAACTATGGCACACAAATATCGCCCCGGCTTACAGGGAGATAAAAATATACTAAAAGTTAATGAAAATTCAAATTTTTTCAACAATGGAGTAAACCTCCAAATGAATTCCAGTAAATGCATATATACAATAATACTCAAAGTCAGAAAGACAGAAATACAGAAAGGCGGAAAGACAAAAAAGACAGGTAGACACTATGACGGAATAATGCATTTGAATGTGTGATAAATGAAAAAATGCTCCCCGGTTTTTAAGCCGGGGAGAGTCAGATTATTCATTGCTGCTTTTAATACCTGTAAGTCCTTCAGGAGTCTTTATTATCTTTCCGTCCATATACATGGAAGAGAGTATTTCTTCGATGTATTTCTGATTTTCAACGTTGAGTCCTGTGTATCCCATCATTTCGGATACTTTTCTCACAAGTGCCTTTTCTGAGAAGTTTTCTTCTGAAAGTATGAAAAGTACTGAATTCATGATCTCTGTCTGTGCAGTTTCAGTCAGAAGCCTTGTCTTATCTTCCGGGAGAGTCCTTCTGAAATACATTAATTTGTTATCTCCCGGATCCTTATCCCAGTAAATCCGCAGTCCCCTTTCAATGGTTACCGGCGGTCTTTCCTTGTTGAGGATCATTTCAATGTGGTTTTCAGTCTTTTCTGAGATTCTTTTAAGTGAATACTTTTCCCTTATTCTCTTTGTAAGAAGGTTAAGTGATATGGGACTTTCACTCTTTATTATTTCCATGAGATCTTTTAGTATCCCGTCGGAATTTGACACTTTCAGGAACTCATCGTAGGGCATCTCTTTAACTGGAAGAGTATTCATCCTATATATCTCTTCATAGACTCCGGGTTTATTGTCCGAAGGATTATTATCCTGATTAACAGATGAATCTTCTGATTCTGTTCCGGATTCATTGAGAATCAGTCCATTCTGCCCTTTATTTTCTGAATCATTTCTTTTTCTTCTTTTAAGGGTTTCAATTATTTCAAGTATCTTTTTGATTTCACAGTCTTCGTTTTCCATAAAATCAAGGGGATATACTCTGTGTATTGTCCAGCCTAATCCTTCAAGTACTGATTTCTGGAGGATTTCCCTGTCGTATGCACTCTTTGAATCTCTATATGATTTTCCACCGCACATTATTCCGAGGATATATTTACCAGGATCTTCCGGATCCGCCACGGCAAGGTCCAGTCTGAATCTTGATGCACCTATTCCCGTTTCGGTCTTTAATCCTTCTTCTCTCAATCTTTCAGCTATTACAGAACTTAAACCTTCTTCATCCTTTCCCCTTCTAAGTTCTTCAGGGGTCATTCCTATTCTCTCTCCCTTTGCAAACTGGAGGAAATTTCTCAGTTCAATTACTCCCCTTGCAGACTCCCTCGATACATGCATGGCGGAAGGTTCTATATTTGTAAATACAAGCATTTCCTTTTTTGCCCTTGAAACCGCAACGTTTAGCCTTCTCCATCCGCCTTCGTTGTTTAGTGGTCCGAAGTTCATTGAAATCCTGCCATCTCCGTCAGTACCATATCCAATGGAGAAGAGAATGACATCCCTTTCATCCCCCTGTACATTTTCGAGGTTTTTGATGAAAAAAGGTTCGGGAAGATTAAGGAATTTTTCCTCAAGGGTTTCATCCTTCTTGATTTCTCCTCTTAATATCTCTTCAATAAGTGTCTCCTGTGCTGAGGAGAAGGTTATGATACCCATGGATTCTTTAGACAGAAGGGGGTCATTTACCCGCCTTATGACTTCCGTGATTATTTCTTCAGCTTCCCCCCTGTTTGTCCTCGTTCCGCCCCTGTCGTATATTGAATCATTTTTAATGTATTTTACACGGCTTATCCTGTCATCGGGTGAAGGATAGGTATATAGCATATTGTCGTAGAAGTTCCTGTTGGAAAAGGCTATGAGGGATTCATGCCTTGACCTGTAGTGCCAGAGAAGGTAGCTTTCAGGCATGGAAAGTGACAGGCATTCATCTAGTATATTGTCCAGGTCTTCTTCTTCAAAGTTTCCATTGTCATCAGTCGAAAACTGCGATACAAAAAAGGACGTCGGGGGAAGCTGCTTAGGGTCCCCGGCTATTATGACCTGTTTCCCCCTGCCCAGTGCTCCTATTGCTTCAGGAGTCGGAATCTGAGAAGCTTCATCAAAAATAACAAGGTCAAACATTCCGTGTTCAGCTTTTAAGTACTGCGCCGCACTCAGTGGACTCATAAGCATGCAGGGTGCAATTTTTGACAGGAGCCTGTCAGTATCCTTGAAGAGTTTTCTTAATGATAATTTTTGTGAACCCCTCTTTATGGCTTTTTGCAGAACCGCAAGTTCCATGGATGCCGCTGGATCCAATACAAGTCCGGGAACCTTTGATGCCAGGGTATGGTATAAAAGCTTCGAAGAAGTAAGTCTCATTTCCTCTTCAAGCTTTGAAAGTTCTTTTATCTTTTCTTCAAGGGTATTTCCTGTAAGGCTTAATAGTTCCCTGTTTTCTCCGAGCCGTTTGATTAAAAGGCTGCGGTATATGGATTTTCTGAATGCGGGTAAAAGTTCATCTTCTCTTACTTCACCTTTTTCGTAAATTTCAGTGAATTCAGAAAGACCTATATCACCTGCATCCTTCTTTGCCTTCTGATAGCTTATATAATCCCTTAAAGTATCGAGGGAAGACAGCATATCTTCCTTTTTTTCAGTGAGAACCTCAAAGTAACCCGATGAATCCGATGGGTTTTCAAATCCGGTCAGTTCCTGGAATTCATTAAGGAAATCCCTTAGCTTTAAGAATTCTTCTGAAAATTTTTCTGAATCTGAGGAAAAGGAATTTCTCAAAGCGAGGTTATTGTAAAAATCGAGCTCTGAAGAATCGGTCTTTTGGAGAAACTCTGAAATCACATCTGCAAGGTGTTTAATTTCAGTAGGATCTGAATCCGTTCCCTTGCCGAGGGTATTTTTAAGTATTTCATTCTTTGAACCTATATCTCTCACTGTCTCATTTTTAAGATCACTGAAACTTCTTAAGGTATCAATTATTCCCGGCACTTCCTCTTTTTTTATTATACGGCTCTTCGATAAATCGGAGAGTTCCTTCAAAGCGGGGTTTTTGGAGAGAATTCTCGTGAATATGAATTTATCTTCCCCTTCCTCATATTCTTTTTTAAGCTCATCTGCATCGAGTTTTAAAACATCTTCACTGAATTCCTTCAGGATATTTTCCTTTTTCTCACTGAGAAGTGTAATTTTCTCAGCAATGGAATAAAGTTCTCCCGGAGCCGATGTTATGTTCGAAAGATTGAAAACTCTTTCTTCCATGTTTCTTAAAGGAGAAGAATTTTCAATGAATTCCTGAAGGGATAAGACATCCTTTAATTCCCTTAATTTATTGCTTTCCTCACCCGTGAGATTTGCAAGAGTTTTGCCCACGGCTTCAAAATCTGCAGACAGGATATCTTCAATTCTCTGTCTCATGCCGGGTGAATAAATGCCTATGGTGATACCTTTTAAAGGATGCATATAGGGTCCGCCTGCACTTCTTCCTGAACTAATAAGAGAAGACAAGGCTTCTTCCTTTTCCCTTAAATGTGATGGGTCAAAGTCGTCTTTTAGAACGAGGTACTTATTGAAATCATTGAGTTTTGAAAAACTGCTGAGAAGATCGTATATGGAATATCCCGTCTCATCCTTGGTATAAAGGGCTCTTACGATTCCGTTCAGTTCATCTTTTCTGTTTTTTAGGTTCCTCTTTTCTTCCTCGTAGTTTATTGGTTTTGAAATCTTTGTGATCTTCATGGAAGACTCAAGCTGGGATAAAACTTCCTTCTTCTTTGATTTTGCAGAATGAAGTTCAATACAGAAAGAACCTATTCCTATGGATTTAAGTCTTCTTGCGACAACTTCCAGTGCTGCCATTTTCTGAGCACAGAATAAAACCCTCTTGCCTTCTAAGAGTGCATTGGCGATTATATTGGTTATCGTCTGGGATTTGCCTGTTCCGGGAGGCCCGTGGAGAACAAAGCTCTTTCCTTCTGATGCTGCCATTACAGCTTCAGTCTGTGATGAATCTGAACTTATAGGGAAAATAATCTTATCCATGAGTGGAGAATCGTCGGTGAACATAAAGTCTTCTTCAATCTTTTCAGGGATATATGTCAGTTTTCCCTGAACGAGGGATTCCACCACTTCGTTTTTACGGAATTCAGGCAGACTCTCCCTTATGTCCTTCCACATTACAAACCTTGAAAATGAGAAAAGACCTGCAACAGCTTCTTCCCTTATATCCCAGTCCTTTTCACCTGAAACAGCATCCTTTACCCTTGTAAAAACTTCAGTGAGGTCAGGTTTTCCTTCTGAAGTCAGAGGAAGTGGATCAAGTCCTGGTATTTCCATTGAATATTCCTGTCTCAGCATTTCAAGAAGGGCTGCGTTGAATACGGGATCTTCATCCCTCATCCTTATATTGAATCCTTCTCCCGTTATTCTTCCTTCAGCTTCCACGGGAATCATAATAAGAGGAGCAAATCTTTCCTTATCATCCTTCCCTGAAATATATTTAAGAAGACCGAGTACCATGAAAAGTGAATTGGCCCCGTTTTCCTGAAGAGTAACTGCAGCATTTTTAACCATTGCGTTACCCCGGGTTTCAAGTTCACCCGAAGACAGAAGTGTCCTTATACTGTAGTTTTTGAATTCCTCTTCTGCATGGTCGCGGAACATTGAAAGTTCCCTTCCCGGGTTCTTGTCGAGGTCAGATATCAGATTATCCCATTCCTCAGGTCTTTTAAGAATCCTTATGGTTTTTCCTTCAAACAGAGCATCATTCAGTTTATAAAGTTTGGGTGACACCAGCTGCATATTGTTTTTAGTCATTTTAAGGCTTATAAGACTTACTCTCGGTGATATATCGAGGAGTTTTCTCTCCCACATCCTCTTTTTGATCTCACTTCTTTCTTGGGGAGTATCACTCTCAACATTACCTGAAGAACCATTTTCTCCCGTACCGGATTTCTCATCCCCATTTCCTTCCCCATACTTTGTATCAGATTTTGTTTCGGATTTTGATTCTGTCCTGGCTTCAGTTACTGTTTCAGTTTCGTCAGAATATTTATTTTTATCTTTATTTCCAATGTCTTTCTTTCCAGAACCTCCATCTTCCACTTCATTATCTTCAGTTCCGGTATATTCATTACCTTCGGTTTGAGATAATGGTGCACTGAAATTATCTGTTATTACAGAGGAAGCAGGTAGTGTATCCTTAAGGTTATCAGAAACATCTTTCAGTTCAGTGTCTCTGTCCCTGTCTTTATCTTCTGTATCTTTTTCAGAAAATGATGGTATTTCTGATTCCCTCGCTTTTTTAATATCCACGGCGCATATGAATTTACCACCTGCTATGGTATCGGGTACTTCATTTCCTCTCTTTGGAAAGCTTTCTTCAACTCCTGCCATTGCATGGGCCGGATCAAAAATAAAGAAGGAACTTTCTTCTCCCGCAGCCTTTCTTAGAATTTCATTCAGTTCATAACTCACAGTATCCCTCATCGTTTCGTCCTTTAAGAATACTGCGGTAAAAACATGGTCTTCTGTAAAGACTGCAGCTCCGTTTAATCCTGCACGTTCAATTACCGACAGAAAAAGGCATGCGATATCGAGACAGTCTGCGTATTTTTCTTCAGTTATTTCTTCAGGTGTTCTGACATACTGTCCGTTTACTGCAAAGTTATCCGGAGGAATGAGAAATCTGATATTTAATTCATCGATTGATTCGTATATGGATTCAATAAAATCTTTAATTGCTTCACTTTCAATGACTTTACTTTCACCGGTCAGGTATCCATGAAGTTCCATACCCTTATGTCTTATTTCATATTTTCTGACTGCGGCTGAATAGATTTTTTCAACAGCCGGGTCAGAAGGGTCTGAAAATCCTGCAGTAAGTTCCGGGAAGTCATCGCATCCCGTCCAGAACCTGACCGGAACAAGACTTACCGGTAATGTTGTAACAGTATCAGTCTCTTCTGACAGGACTTCCACTTTAATTTCCGCACTTTTCATCTCTTTCAATGAGAGGAGAAATTCCATATCAGGCTGCGGAATTATTTCACCTAAATCTGCACTCCTTCCTGATGGAAGATAGGGTATATCCTCAATTATTTCACTGAAAAAGGAAGGTTCGGAATATATTCTTATTTTAAGGTCAGAGAGGTCACTGCCATTTTCATTGTCAATTGTAAGAGACCTTAAAAGGGGTAAATTACCAAGAAACATTCCCGCTCCCGTCTCACCCGCATAATCTGCAGTTATCAGTATTTTTTCCATATTATTTCAGCTCCGTGTCGCTTTAGTATTCATAAACATTTATCTTATTATTCTTTCAGAAATCATTATTCCTTCATAGAGTAGGGTGTTTAATCATAAAGTATTTTCTTTCCTGATGTGACTTTAAGGAGAATGCTGATTGTTTCCTGCCCTATCTTCAGTCTTTTTTCCATAGTCTCTTAATATCTTCTTATTCAATTATAAAACCGGAATGTCAATAAAACAAAGATATAAAAATTGAGCACCGGACATACCCCTGAAACGGGATAAATCCGATGCTCATCTGTTTTCTGTCCGGGATTATTCTAACCTGGAATTATTATTTCGTAGGTCTCAATCTTTTTTCTCGGAGATTCATATCTTCCGTCATTTATTGTAAGTGACATACCTTCAGCTCCATATACAGAGCAGACTGTCTTTGCAAGACTTTTTATTATTCCGTCTTCTTTTTCAGGATCTTTTCCTGCATAGGTTTCAAATTCCTGATTTAAATCAATTCTTACTATGCCGTTTTCAAGGTATATATACTGTATCCGGGAACCGTCTCCCAATACCGGTGTAAATCCTTCGGGCACTTCACTGTATTTTTCAGTCAGGATTTCCCTCATGGAATCATTGGTGAAAAACTGAAGGGTCATTTTCTTTGAGTTGTTTTCGGGATACCAAAAGGTAATATCTACTTTTTCAGGTTCCCCGTTTCTGACTTCCTCGAGGTTCATGTAGTTCCCTGAGTTATCCCTGAAATT